>NZ_JCAXEW010000022.1:0-85587 GCF_059759275.1 Ferdinandcohnia sp. GQ5 | reverse complement strand
TGTCGGGCTTGTTTTTTATTTTTGTGTCCAGTCTCAGCGCCTAGCCCCTCGAGGTCACAAGTCAATCCATCATGAAGGTTAAAGAACAACCTTCTTGCTGGCTCGTCTTGTGCTTGTCGGTGCTGAGCAAGGCGCCGAAACTTTTCTATTGCTCAGCTGCTTGTTTAGCATAATATTCTTCAGCAAGCTTATCGATTTCTTTTTTCAATTCTTCTACCATAGTTTCTTCCGGTACTTTTCGTACAGTTTTACCGTGGCGGAACAGTAGGCCTTCTCCTCTTGCTCCTGCAATGCCGATATCGGCCTCACGTGCTTCACCAGGACCGTTAACTGCGCATCCTAATACAGAAACCTTAATTGGTGCTTTAATCGTTGAGATGTACTCCTCAACCTCGTTAGCTATTTTAATTAGATCAATTTCAATACGTCCACAGGTCGGGCAAGATATTAATGTTGCTGCATTAGCTGCCAAACCAAAAGATTTTAGCAATTCGCGGGCAACTTTAACTTCTTCTACAGGGTCAGCACTTAATGAAACTCGTAATGTATTTCCGATTCCCTTACTTAAGATGGCACCTAAACCTGCAGCACTTTTGACTGTTCCTGAGAATAATGTTCCTGATTCGGTAATTCCTAAGTGAAGTGGGTAATCAAAAGCTTTTGCAGCTTTTTCATAAGCCTCAATGGCAAGCTCTACGGTTGATGCTTTCATTGATACAATGATGTCATGAAAATCAAGATCTTCTAAGATTTTAATATGGTGTAATGCACTTTCAACCATACCATCTGCTGTTGGGTATCCATATTTATCAAGGATACGCTTCTCTAATGACCCAGCGTTTACACCGATTCGAATCGGAATTCCTTTTTCTTTTGCAGCTTTTACAACAGCTTCAACTTTTTCTTTGCGACCGATATTTCCAGGATTAATCCGAATTTTATCGGCTCCTCCCTCAATCGCTTTTAAGGCTAATTTATAATCAAAGTGTATATCAACTACAAGAGGAATTGAAATTCTCTTTTTGATTTCAGATATTGCATTTGCTGCTCGCTCATCAGGACATGCTACACGAACGATTTGACAGCCTGCTTCTTCAAGCCTTTTTATTTCAGCAACCGTTGCTTCTACATCATGTGTTTTAGTTGTGGTCATACTTTGAATAATTACTTCATTATTACCACCAATCGTTAAATTACCTACCTTTACAGGACGTGTTTTTGTACGATGGATGATTTCACTCACAAATATCGCTCCTTTAAAAAGCATTTGAATAACTTATATAAGAGTAATCCTTTATTTGAAAAATATCTAGTCTAAAGAATCATTTACTTGCCTATTTTACAGTTGAAATAAAAAATTGACAAGAAAATACCCTTATTCACCCTTATATAATGGAAATTTGTAGGTTTTCCCAATTTGTAGAAGCTCTGCTTTGCTTTCTGGATTTAGTCCTTCAAAATCTTTGATTACAGTTTCGATAGATGATATTTGCCTATCCTCATTTACCCTCTCGACGATGGAAAGTAATGTGTCACCTGCTTTTACTTTAACTTCTATAAATGGATCGTTTGATGTCTGAGCAATGACTTCGGTTGTCTCTATCTTTTCTTCTTTTGCTGTTGCTGTTGGTAGCGTCCCAATTCTTATGTCGTAATAAATAATATATACAATAAATACGATTGCTAGGAATGCAAATAAACGTTTCATATCAAAACCTCCGCTAGGTCTACTTAATACAGAATATGCTTCGCTGACTACTATATTCCAAAAAATAATAGAGTTAGAAGAGAAATTTAATAGGAAAAGTATAGGAATACATAAATCTGCATATCAAGTGAAAAATAGATTTACAAGAGAAGTGAAAAATAGCCTAATGTTACAGTATTGTAAATTTACTTAATAATCCTTTACTTTAAAAATTGACTACGGTACTATTTTTATGGCTTTACTACAAAATTCGATTATTTTTTTAGGAGTTGGCATTGTGGAATTAGACGTACAAAGTATGATATTTCAGTTTATAGGCGGCCTTGGTATTTTCTTATTTGGTATCAAGTACATGGGGGATGGACTGCAGAAATCCGCTGGTGATAAACTCAGAGATATTTTAGATAAGTTTACTACCAATCCATTCATGGGAGTTCTCGCTGGTATTTTTGTAACATGTTTAATCCAAAGTAGTTCGGGAACAACAGTTATTGTGGTAGGACTTGTAAGTGCCGGTTTTATGACATTAAGACAGGCAATTGGTGTAATAATGGGAGCTAATATCGGTACAACGATTACTGCATTTATCATTGGTATAAAAATTTCTGATTACGCACTCCCGATTATCGCGTTAGGTGCAATACTATTGTTTTTCTTCAAAAATAAAAGAATACACAATTTTGGACAAATCGTGTTTGGGTTTGGTGCACTGTTCTTAGGTTTAGAATTAATGGGAGATGGAATGAAGCCTCTTAGATCCCTTGAAACCTTTCATGATTTAACGGTTAATATGAGTTCTAGTCCAATACTAGGAGTTGTCATTGGTACCGTATTTACGGTTATTGTACAAAGTTCAAGTGCAACGATTGGGATTTTACAGGGATTATTTGGAGAAGGCCTTTTAGATCTTAAAGCAGCTATCCCTGTACTGTTTGGTGATAATATTGGAACGACAATTACAGCTGTTTTGGCTTCTATCGGGGCATCAGTTGCTGCGAAACGAGCTGCATTGACACATGTAATTTTTAATATTATTGGAACCATTATTTTTCTGATTTTGCTTGCGCCTTTCACAAAATTTATTGGCTATTTACAAACTACGTTAAATTTAAATCCAGAAATGACCATAGCGTTTGCACATGGTAGCTTCAATGTGACAAATACTATTATTCAATTTCCATTTATTGCTGTTTTAGCATTTATTGTTACAAAGTTAATTCCGGGCGAGGATTCGCTGATGGAATACAAGCCAAAACATCTTGACCCTGTTTTTATTGAACAATCTCCTGCAATTGCATTAGGGCAAGCAAGAGAAGAGGTTGTTCGAATGGGTGAATTTGCGGTTAAGGGCCTGGAAGAATCAAATACCTATTTAAATGAGAAATCACAAAAATATTCAGATACAGCTATGCAAATTGAGGACGCAATAAATAATTTAGATAAAAAAATTACTGATTATTTAATCAAAGTTTCATCGAGATCACTCTCAGCACAGGAATCAGCCTTACACTCTGTTCTTGTTAATACGATTCGTGATATCGAAAGAATCGGTGACCATTTTGAGAATGTGGTGGAGTTAGTTGACTATCAGATTTCGAATAAAGTGAAGTTAACAGAAGATGCAATGGAAGATTTAAATGAAATGTTTAAATTAACAATATATACAGTGAATGAAGCCGTTCAAAGTCTTCAAAAGAATGATCGTACATTGGCGATTGATGTGGTAAAACAAGAAGAAAAGATTGATACAATGGAGCGTTCATTACGTAAAAAGCATATACTGCGTTTAAATGAAGGTAAATGTTCAGGACAAGCTGGTATCGTATTTGTTGACATTATTAGTAATCTTGAGCGTATCGGCGACCATGCGGTTAATATTGCGGAAGCAGTTCTAGGTGAAAGACAACTTTAATATTCTTACATTAAATACAAGGCGTACAATGCCTTGTATTTTTTTAAAGGAGGATGAAAAAATATGGTACTTCTTATGTGGATAATTATTATATTATTGTTTGTAATTGCATTTGTCGGGCTTGTCTATCCGATTATTCCGAGTGTGCTTTTCATTGCGGGTGGCTTTTTAGTTTATGGCTTCTTTCAGGGATTTGCTTCTTTTTCGATTTGGTTCTGGGTGGTTGAAGCATTATTTTTTCTTCTATTATTAGGTGCTGATTATGCAACTAATTTAGTTGGGGTAAAAAAATATGGTGGAAGTAAGGCGGCTGTTTGGGGAAGTACAATTGGACTTCTCGTTGGCCCATTTATAATTCCTATCTTTGGGATTATTATTGGTCCATTCCTTGGTGCATTTTTAGCAGAACTGCTAGTGCATAAAAAGAATGTAAAAGATGCACTTAAAAGCGGTGTAGGGTCACTTATTGGGTTTCTTAGTGGGGTTCTGGCAAAAGGAATCATTCAAGCTATTATGATAATCTATTTTTTAATTGTTGTATTATGATGAATAATCCTTCTATATCAAGGGAACTTTAAATCTGGTACTATTGTTTACCCATGAAAAATTATGAATTAATAGTGCTTTTCATTTGAAAGGTTATACTTATTTTGGTAATCTTACAAGTGAGGACTAATGAAGACGAAATCGTTTTCAAGGTTCAATTTTTACATACATATTTAAGGAGGAATAAACAATGGCATACGAATTACCGCAATTACCTTATGCTTATGATGCTTTAGAACCACACATTGACAAAGAAACAATGAATATTCACCACACTAAGCACCATAATACTTACATTACAAACGTAAACAATGCAATCGCTGGTAAGGCTGATCTTGAAGGCAAATCAGTAGAAGAATTAGTTTCTAATCTTGACGCTGTTCCTGAAGATATTCGTACAGCAGTAAGAAACAATGGTGGTGGACATGCAAACCATAGCCTGTTCTGGACTATTCTTTCTCCAAATGGTGGCGGAGAGCCAACTGGCGAATTAGCAGAAGCAATCAATAGCAAATTTGGTGGCTTTGAAGCATTCAAAGATCAGTTTACTAAAGCAGCTACAACTCGTTTTGGTTCTGGTTGGGCTTGGTTAGTTGTTAACAATGGTGAGCTTGAAGTTACAAGCACTCCAAACCAAGATTCTCCATTAATGGAAGGTAAAACTCCAATTCTTGGTCTTGATGTTTGGGAGCATGCATACTACCTAAACTATCAAAACCGTCGTCCTGATTATATTTCTGCATTTTTTAATGTAGTTAATTGGGAAGAAGTAGCAAACCGTTACAATTCTGCAAAGTAATTTAGAGTAGAGCTAGTGGATCCGTCCACTGGCTTTTTATTTTTTCAAAGCTAAGGAACCTCCTGCATTTCTTTGTATATCTCCTTTTTTTTATCACACAATAATGATGTAGATAAAAAAGGGGAGTCAGCAAATGTTTGGTTTTAAAAAGGTATTAGGTGATGTACCCATACACAGGGACTTAATTTTGTTACTAGTGATTGGTGGGTTGTATGCATTAAGTATTGCTTTATCGAACACCTTTGTAAATGTGTACTTATGGAAGCAGTCAGGAGATTTTAAGGATTTAGGGTTATATAATTTAGCAGTCGTTGTTTTACAACCATTAACCTTTATCCTAGCAGGCAGATGGGCTAAGAAAATAGATAGAGTAATCGTGCTAAGGCTTGGAGTTTCATTCTTAGCCATTTTTTATATCACCGTTCTCTGGATTGGTGAAAATGCCTCACAGTATTTGTTAATATTAGGGGCACTACTTGGAATAGGTTATGGCTTTTACTGGTTGGCCTTTAATGTTTTAACCTTTGAAATTACAGAGCCTGAGACGCGTGACTTTTTCAACGGATTTTTAGGGTTACTTGGCTCATTTGCAGGAATGATCGGTCCCATTGCAGCGGGAATCATCATATCTTCAATGAAAAGTTTTACTGGTTACACAGTTATTTTTGGAATTTCCTTAGGTTTATTTACTGGTGCTGTTGTGCTTAGCTTCTTCTTAAAAAGGCGAAGTGCCGAAGGAGATTTTGTATTTAGGCGAATTCTAGCTGAACGGAAAAATAATTCAAACTGGAAGAACATTCTTCATGCCCACTTTTTCCAAGGAATCCGTGAGGGTACATTTGTATTTGTCATTTCAGTGTTTGTTTTTGTCGCAACAGGCAGTGAGTTGGCTTTGGGGAAATTTGGATTAATAAATTCAGGTGTATCGTTTTTGTTTTACTTCCTCGCAACGAGGTTAATCAAAAAGAAAATGCGCAAAAAGGCCATACTTCTTGGTGGATTAATGATATATCTTGCAATATTTGCGATTCTTTTTGATGTAACCTATGCAAGGTTGATTATATATGGAGTTATTATTGGAATTGCTTATCCCATCTTACTCGTTCCCTATAATTCCTTAACCTATGATGTGATTGGTAAGGGGTGGAACGCGAAAGAGATGAGAATAGAATATGTGGTAGTGAGAGAAATCTTTTTAAACTGTGGAAGAATACTTTCGATTATTCTTTTCTTAATTGCAGTTACTTTCTTCGACGAAAAACAAAGCATTCCAATGCTTCTAGCAATTGTCGGGGCGGGACATATACTTCTTTATATTCCAATCCGACGTATCAAAACACCTGACGCTGCTGGTCCCGTCCAATCAAAATCTGGTGCGAATCGCAAGTTAATAGAAGGTGAAGGCGGATCAACTGCTTAACTTTATTCAGCAGGTGCTGAATAAAGTTAAGTGCCTCCGGCGGATGCCTCAGATTTTCAGAGGAGGTTTCGAGCTAGCTCGGAAAATCTGGGCAGCCAATACACCAAGGTGTATTTGATTTAATATATTTAATCATGGAAAAAAACTTGAGTTTCTTTTACAATAGAAGATAAAGGCACCTAGCCTGGGTTAGGTGTCTTTTTTATTCATAAGAATAGTACGTAAAGATAAAATTAGAAATAAGCAAATAAATAAAGGTAGTTGATGTTTATGATCAAAAAGAAAAAGTCACATGTTCCATTTCGTTTAAATATGTTATTTTTTGCTGTCTTTTTGCTATTTTCAGCCTTAATCCTACGACTTGGGGTTGTGCAGATAGTACATGGTGAGAAATTTCAAAAGGAAGTAGAAAAAACAGAAAATGAAATTGTAAATCTTCCTGTTCCACGAGGTAAGATTTACGACAAAAATGGAAATGTCATCGTGGATAATAAGGCGTTAAATGCAATCACATATACACGTGCACGAGGGACTAAGCAAGAAGAAGTATTAGAAGTGGCAGAAACCCTTGCAACGTTTATTGACATGAAGACGGATAAAGTAACAGAACGTGATTTGAAAGATTTTTGGATGCTTAAAAACCCAGATGAAGCAAATGCATTGGTCGAAGAAGAAATGAACAAAGTGGAAGCTGGCGAGTTAGAATTATCCAGTAAAGACATCTATAAGCTCCAAATCGAACGAATCACGGAAGAAGATCTTAAACAGATCACAGGAGCAGAGCTAGAGGTTGCAGCAATTTTCCGTGAAATGACTAAGGGCTATGCACTAGTCCCACAGATCGTAAAGAATGAAAATGTAACACCAGAAGAATATGCTGTAGTCAGTGAAAATCTCGAGCATTTGCCAGGTGTCAACACTACAACTGACTGGATTCGTGATTATAAATTTGATAACACATTAAAATCCATTCTTGGCCGAATTTCTGATACAGATGAAGGGCTACCAGGTGATAAGCTTGATTATTACTTAGCTCGAGGGTATAACCGGAATGATCGTGTTGGTTTAAGCTATTTAGAAGCACAATATGAATCTGTATTACATGGCCAAAAGGCAAAAGTTGAAAATATTATTAAGGGTAATGCCGTACAGGAAACAATCATGATTTCAGAAGGGCAAAGAGGTAGTGATCTTGTTTTAACAATCGATATGGAGCTTCAACAAGCAGTTGAACAAATTATCGAAGAACAAATGTTGGTTCACAAACAAATGAAGGGTACACAATATCTAGACCGCGCATTTGTAGTCATGATGAATCCAAAAACCGGTGAAATTCTAAGTATGGCTGGAAAGGTCTATACAAGAGGAAAAGATGGCAAAATGGGATTTCAGGACTATGCCCTAGGTACAATGAATGCAGCTTATGAAATGGGATCAGCTGTTAAGGGAGCTACTATGTTAACAGGCTATGATACAGGTGTCATAGATATCGGTTCTATGTATTATGATTCCCCAATGAAAATTGGTAAAGAAGGATCACTTAAAGCATCATGGAAGAATTTAGGGCCTACTAATGATTTAAAAGCACTAGAATTGTCATCTAACGTATATATGTTTAAGTTATTTCTTGAATTAGCGGGTGGAAATTATGTGTATGGCCAACCCATTTCTATTGATACCGATGCATTTCGTACTGTAAGAAATTATTTTAGTCAGTTTGGTTTGGGAGTGAAAACGGGAATTGACTTACCTGGTGAAGCAACTGGATATCCCGGGCCAGATCTTACTCCTGGTCTATTAATGGACTTAGGAATTGGACAATATGACACTTATACAACGTTGCAATTAGCGCAATATGTGTCTACGATTGCAAACGACGGTTATAGAATGCAACCAAAGATCGTTAGACAAATTCATCAACCAACCATGGAAGATAATGAATTAGGTCCAATTCAAGAACCTTTCGAACCAACTGTCATGAACAAGGTTGACATAGACATGAAATATATTGAAAGAGTCCAACAAGGATTTAAATTAGTTTTTCAAGGATCAAGTGGAACAGCTCGAAGCGCATTTTCAGGTAAACCTTATGACGCTGCTGGTAAAACCGGTTCAGCTCAATCGTTCATTAAAGGTGTAGAAGCAGTAAATAGTACACTTGTCGGATATGCTCCATTTAATAACCCTGAGGTAGCATTTGCTGTAGTATTACCTTACGCATATTATGGAAATACATCACATAATATGAACCTTAAAGTTGGAGAAGCCATTTTAGATAAATACTTTGAACTGAAAGAAAAGCGAGCTACAGAGTCTCAACAAAAAAATTCCGAGGGAACAGATTCTACAGCAGACGAAGAAACATCTACTGATGAAGATGATGCACAGGGAAATGAATAAGAATGAAGAAAGCCTAACAATATCGTTAGGCTTTTTTCTATGAGTCGTAAATGCAAACTCGGGACAATAATAGGGGGATTTCATCATTCCCCCAAAATTTACATAACCTTTACATTCAATTCACACGAGATTAATAGAGTACGATTATTCTAAGTTTGTAAGACAAAGCAAAACAAACTTACTCTTAGGGGGAATTAAGGAATGAAACGCTTGAAGTTTTTAGGTTTAGCAATGATTACAATCACAATGCTAGTATTAGCTGCATGTGGTAACGAAAGCAGTACTGGAAATAGTGAAACGGAAAACAAAAACGAAAGCGCAAGTGCTGAATTAGAGGGCAGTGTTGTAATTGATGGATCTGGAACAGTTTATCCTTTCATGTCAAAGATGGCAGAAAATTATATGACGAATGAGCAAGAAAATGTGTCGGTTGAAGTAAGTCGCGCTGGAACAAGCGCTGGTTTTAAAAAGTTTTTAGTTGAAGAAGGCGGAACAGATTTCAACGATGCATCTCGTCAAATTAAAGACGAGGAAGCAGCAACTGCCGAAGATTTAGGAATTGAAGTAAAAGAATTAAAGGTCGCTCTTGATGGTTTAACATTTGTTGTACATCCTGATAACGATTGGGCTGAAGAATTAACTCAACAAGAAGTAATTGATATTTTCTTAGCAAGTGCTGGTAAGAAGAATTGGTCAGATGTACGTTCAGATTTTCCAAATGAGCCGATCAAAACGTACGGTCCTAACGAAAACCACGGTACGTATGAATTTTTCTGGGAAAACATTTTAGACGAGCAAGACTTAGTAGCTGAAGCAAATCTTCAACAAGAATACTCTACGTTAGTAGACTTAGTTTCTAAAGATAAAAATGCCATTGCATTCTTCGGATACGGTTATGCAGTCAATAATAAAGACAAAGTTAAAATTGTAAAAATTGATTTTGGTAACGGTCCTGTTGAACCTAACCTAGATACAATCAGTGAAGATGGCGAATATGCTCCATTCACAAGACCCGTATTTACTTATCTAAATGTCAATATGGCGAAAGAAAAGGCACAAGTATTAGACTATGCAATTTATACAATGGAAAATGCTGCTGAAGTAGCTTCGGAAACTGGATTTGCTCCACTTCCAGAAGAAGAATTAAATGCAGTCGTTACAGAATTAGAAGGTTTAAAATAAGAAAAGTTCTGAAGGTGAGAGCAATCTTTGCTTCTCATCTTCTACCTAATTATAGATAGAAAAAATTTGGTCTTTAATAATGATGAAATGGATCGAAGGGAGCTTATCATGAAGGAAGGTTCTAAAGTGAATGTGCGTGAGATGATTGCCAAAAATAAAAGAGCAAAAAGCTTAAACACTATTATAGAGAAAGTCATTCCAAAAGGCTTGCTCTTCATTGCGATTATCTCGATTTTAACAACAGTTGGTATTGTACTTACACTTCTTTTTGAAACATTTGAGTTTTTTAAACGCGTACCAATTCTTGACTTCTTTACAGGTACCGTATTAAAACCCCTTGGCGATAATGCCGAATTTGGGGTATTACCTCTACTAACAGGAACGATTATTTCATCGACTATAGCAATGCTTGTCGCAATACCTGTCGGAATGATGTCAGCAATTTATTTAAGTGAATATGCATCCGAACGAGTAAGGAAAATTTTAAAACCGATTCTTGAAATTCTTGCGGGGATTCCGACCATTGTATATGGTTTCTTTGCTTTAACGTTCGTAACACCTCTATTACAATCTATTATTCCTGGTCTTGAACCGACCAATATCCTCAGTCCGGGCATCGTAATGGGAATTATGATCATTCCTATGGTCGCATCGCTTTCAGAGGATGCAATGAGTTCTGTACCCAATTCTATTAGAGAAGGTGCGCTTGGTCTAGGCTCAACAAAGCTTGAAGTAACGTGGAAGGTTGTTATTCCTGCAGCAATGTCTGGAATTATTGCATCATTCGTTCTTGGTATATCTAGAGCAATTGGCGAAACCATGATTGTTACACTTGCTAGTGGAAGTTCCAAGAACTTTACTTTTGATGTTACCCAATCAATGCAAACAATGACCTCTTATATTGTTGAAGTAAACAGTGGAGATGCACCTGCGGGCTCAACCTTATATTATAGTTTATACGCTGTAGCTATTACACTATTCGTGTTCACATTAGTAATGAACTTACTTGCACAATATATTTCTCGCAAGTTTAAGGAGGAATATTAAAATGAAATATGTAAATGAAGCACAGGTTCAAAAGAAACTTAATTCTCGACTTTTTACAAACAATATAGCAAAATCACTTTTCTTTTTATCAACTTTGTTTGGTTTAGTTGTTCTCGTTATTCTTTTTTACCGAGTCATATCTCAAAGTCTTGGCTGGATTGATCTGCAATTTCTAACTAGTAAGCTTTCGACTGTTGCTGAGAACGCTGGAATTATGGGTGCCCTCCTAGGGACTCTGTGGTTAATGCTTGTTGTTGCACCTATAACACTTTTCCTGGGTGTTGGTACAGCTATTTATCTCGAAGAATATGCAAAAAAAGGACGTCTACAACGGTTTATTCAAACAAATATCTCAAATCTTGCAGGTGTTCCGTCAATTGTATTTGGTATATTAGGTCTTACCATTTTTGTTCGCGGTTTTGGATTAGGCAATATCGTGTTAGCTGGTGGGCTTACAATGTCGTTACTGGTACTTCCAATCGTAGTAGTTGCTAGTCAAGAAGCAATCCGAGCAGTACCGAGTTATTTGAGAGAAGCATCTTATGGAATGGGAGCTACTAAATGGCAAACGATAAAAAATGTAGTTTTACCAACTTCATTACCTGGAATTCTTACAGGGGTTATTTTGGCACTTTCTAGAGCAGTTGGAGAAACAGCTCCACTTGTAGTAATAGGAATTCCAGCCTTATTAATTCCATTTCCTGATAGTATTTTTGATAAATTTACTGTGTTGCCAATGCAAATCTATTATTGGACTCTCGATTCTGCACTAGTCGCTGAATACGCAAATCTAGGAGCCGCAACTATTGTCATTTTATTAATCGTATTATTCTTAATGAATTCAATAGCCATCATAATTCGAAATAAGTTCCAAAGAAAATATTAATTTTTTACAAGTGAAAACAACAGGTATTAATAACAGGCGCGATTTGGTCAATACGCATTTGATTCTACTTTGAAGGGGAGAAACTCAAATTATGACATTACAAGTAATGACTAATAATTATATAAATCCAGATCAGACAGATCAAAAAATTGTTTATAATACAAAAGATTTAAACCTATGGTATGGGGAAGATCATGCCCTTAAAAATATTAATTTTCCAATCTATGAAAACGAGGTAACAGCAATTATTGGGCCGTCTGGATGTGGAAAATCAACTTATATTAAAACCTTAAATCGTATGGTTGAACTCGTTCCGATTGTTCGCATTTCAGGAGAAATTTTATACAGAGGAAAGAATATTTTCGATAAAACATATAAGGAAGAAGAACTCAGAACTCGAGTAGGGATGGTTTTCCAAAAGCCGAATCCTTTTCCAAAATCAATTTATGACAATATAGCTTATGGACCTCGTATTCATGGGATTCGAAACAAAAAGGTCTTAGATGAGATTGTTGAAAAAAGTTTACGTGGTGCAGCTATTTGGGATGAGGTGAAAGACCGACTTCATGAAAATGCTTATGGTCTTTCAGGCGGACAGCAACAAAGAATCTGTATTGCAAGATGCTTGGCAATTGAACCTGACGTGATTTTAATGGATGAGCCGACTTCCGCTCTTGATCCAATTTCGACATTAAAAATTGAGGAACTTGTTCAAGAACTTAAGCAAAACTTCAGTATTATCATTGTTACTCATAATATGCAACAGGCTGCACGTATTTCAGATCGAACCGCCTTTTTCCTAAGTGGAGAAGTTATTGAGTATGAAAAAACAGATAAAATGTTTTCAAATCCATCCGACAAGCGCACAGAAGATTACATCACTGGCAGATTTGGATAATAATGAATAAGAGGGGTGTAAGTCATGGCAATACGTACGACATTAGATAAGGATTTGGATCGTCTTAAAGAATTATTGGTTGAAATGGTCAACCTATCGAAAACAGCAGTTGAAAAATCAGTACAATCACTCGCACACCAAGATATTAAATTGGCTGAACAAATTATTCAAGATGACCAAAAAATAAATGAGCTTGAAGAACAAATTGATAATATTATCATTCAATTAATCGCACAACAACAACCAGTTGCTTCTGATCTACGTGCTATCATTGCCGGCTTGAAAATCTCAAGTGATATTGAAAGAATCGGAGATCTAGCCGTAAATATTGCAAAATCGATTATCCATATTGGAGATGGACCGCTCATAAAACCAATTGTTGATATCCCCAAAATGGCTGAAAAAGCTTTAGACATGTTAAACAACGTAATCAAAGCATATATCGAAAAAGACATCAATTTAGCTATTCAAACAGCTAAAGCAGATGATGAGGTTGATGAGTTATACGGAAAAATCATTAAAGAACTATTGGAGTTAATGCCAAACAATCCCAATTCAATTAACCAAATTACACAATTAGCTTTTATCAGTCGCCATTTCGAAAGAGTAGCAGACCACACAACTAATATGGCTGAACACATTATCTATATGGTTAAAGCTAAAAAAGTCGATTTAAATGCCTAAAAAAACTCAAGCCTATCTCGGCTTGAGTTTTAATTTGTCGTTAAATAGTAAACAAGACCATATACAATTGTAGAAAAAATAATACCAATTGCGATTCCCCGTAACAAATATTTATCCATTATATGAGCCCCATTTTCTTTGCTTGTTCAAGAATGAGTCGAACTTCTTCAACTGGTAAATTTGTTTTTGTTCCGATTTCCTCATAGCTTAAGCCTTTATCATAAAGGGATAAAATGGTGGAGTTTGATAAAGACATAACACTTGTTTGAGATGGTCCCGTTTCATAATCGATGTCATTGGTTAGTAGCTCTTCTTCAAGTACTTTTATTTTTTTCTTTAAAAGGTATGTTTCTTGAACCATCGAAAGGGAAAGTTGATCCAATTCTTCTTGCACCATTTTAACTCTGTCCTTTCCATAGAAAGAAACGACAAGAAGAAGGATTGCGATGGCTAATAAGATAATAATAGCGTATTCCATACTGTCACTCCATTCCATACTCTATCTTATCGTAACTTGTTTAGGTGGACAATACTAGTACGTTCACTGAATTGTATTTTGAAATAGTAATTAAATTTACTTTGTCCCAAAAATAGGACTGGAATTTTGGGAAGATAAGTGGTATGATAGGTAAGTCTGATTAAAGCTTTATATGTTTGGAGGGAAATGAAGATGCGTGTTAAAATCACTTTAGCTTGTACTGAAACTGGTGATCGTAATTATATTACAACTAAAAATAAGCGAAACAACCCTGACCGTCTTGAACTTAAGAAATATTGCCCAAGACTAAAAAAGGTTACTCTACACCGCGAAACAAAGTAACAGTAGGAAAGCAATTTCCTGCTGTTTTTTTATATTATATAAAGTAATTAATGGAGAGGAGCGAATAAGTTGAAGCGGAAACAAGAATTGAGAAAAGAGATGAAGGAAACATTGCGTTCAGTTGATAAAGATACTTTAGACAAGTGGTCTAAGGAGATTACTGATCATGTTCTCACTTTACCTGAATGGGTGAATGCAAATACGATAGGAATCACCATTTCAGGGGAGTATGAGGTCAACTCTAAATATCTAATTGAAAAAGCGTGGGAATTAAATAAACGAGTGGCTGTACCAAAATGCCATCCAAAAACAAAAAACATGACATTCCGTGAAATTACATCCTATTCTCAATTAGAAGTAGTCTATTATGGCCTCCAGGAACCAATTGAGGAACAAACAACTGTCGTTTTACATAATGAAATCGATCTATTATTTGTGCCAGGCCTTAGTTTTGTAACAAATGGATACAGATTAGGTCATGGTGGAGGTTATTATGATCGGTATTTAGCTCAATACCAAGGAGTTACAATGTCTTTAGCATTCCCTGTACAGGTTTTAGACGAAATACCTGTCGAGTCTTTTGATATTCCGGTCCAAAAAATTGCAACAAATACAGGGATAATTAAAACAAATGGCTAATCTTCTTCTCCAAATCATTGCCTCCATAGTTGTAGCAATATTGGGATATAAATTTAAATCATTAACATTAAGTGGAGCAGTAGGAACAATTCTTGTTGGTAGCGCAGTGTCGATAGGTTTTGGTTATCGGGGCTTGCTTTTATTAGGAGTCTTTTTTGCGAGCTCAAGCTTATGGAGTAAAATCAAAGTAAGAAATAAAACCAATCTCAAAAATAAGGTTGCTAAAGGAGAACAAAGGGATATTGTTCAAGTTTTTGCGAACGGTAGTGTCGCTGGGGTTACAAGCCTTATGTTTGCTTTCACTGACTCTCTCTTCTGGCTTATCTTCTTTGTTGGTTCAATCGCAGCTGCGAACGCAGATACTTGGGCTTCGGAAATTGGAACACTAAGTAAAAAGAAGCCAATCTTACTAACAAAATGGAAGCGGGTTGATACAGGGACATCCGGAGCAGTTTCTGTTTTAGGAACTTTTGCAGGCTTTTTGGGTTCTTTACTTATTAGTTTTATTTCATTTTTAGTGTGGCCAGAACTTTCATTTTTTCTGTTTCTTGGACTGACCCTGATCGGCTTTTGCGGCAATCTAATTGATACGATTTTGGGAGCGAGTATTCAAGTTGTTTATAAATGTCCTGTATGTGGAATGGAGACAGAGAAAAAGTTCCATTGCGAAAAAGAAACGACGTATTTTAAAGGCTTGCGGATTTGCGATAATGATGTTGTGAACTTTTTATCAATCCTTCTGGCATCAGGATTTGGGACATATTTCTTTTTTCTTTTACTAGGATAAAATGAAAGCGATAATCAAAAAGTATAACTAGGAGGGATGAATATGTTAAGTTTATTGACCCGAATAGCTATTCTTTTTGGTGGGATATATGCAGTCTATAGGTACCGATATCGCATATTTAATCGCGTTTTCGGCAATGCTGCAGTTCGTCGGATTGCTATTAGTACCTCGATGAAAATCCCATTTATTCGTAACAAAATGATACAAACAGCCTTCCGATAAAGATAAATCAAATACGCCTTGGCGTATTTGCACCCAGGTTTTTAGGCTTACATGAGTTGGGTCACATAGACGTTGCCACAGGAAGTGGCGTTCTTAGTCTTTGATCCTATGCTCGAAAAGAACCTTTAAAAAATCTGTGGCGTCTGCCGGAAGTTTAACTTTATTCAGTCGTAGTTAGAACGACTATACTTCTAACTTCACTACTGATAATGTTGAGCTTTGCTGAATAAAGTGAACCTGTTGATTAACTTTCAACAGGTTTTTTCAATTTCGAAACAGAAATTTGGTAACGGAAATAGAAAAACGTTTATAATAAATATAATACCCATTGGAAGAGGGGGGGATAAGGTGTTCAAGCAAGATTATCTTTTTTGGAAAATCATACAGGGGCTTCAGGAAGAAGGCGGTTATCGTATTCTCCAACTATCTAAATCAAATAATGAAATTTGGTTAGAAACGATGCAGAAGAACAAGCCAAGAATAATTCGCATTCTGCGTCATGATTTAGATTGGAGCAATTGGATGCAGCGGGATATGGAGCTCACCGCTCAGCGATTGGAACAGCTTAGAAAACGTCTATTTGCCCGGAAATTAGAAGCTCTTAATATTTACATCACGACATACCCACCAGTTGATGACTGGAGATTTCGGTTAGAACAACCACTTCATGCAGGTGCAAAAGGCTTAACTACATTACGAACTGTTTTAATTAATTCTGAACATAAAGAAACAGGACTAAGGGAAATCTCAACACTAGTTCATACCGAATTTACAATCGATGACTCTATTTATATCGATCTTGAAACAGTTGAGAATATTAAGCATGAGGTTATTACGGTTGCGAATAAACGAATATCGAGTGAAAAACAAATTTTCCAAAATGGAAAACCTTTTTTTACATATATTCTGATTGCGATACAATTAGTTATGTTTGCCATTTTAGAATTTAATGGTGGAAGTACAAACACAGAAACCTTGCTTAAATACGGGGCAAAGGAAAACTTCCGCATTTTAAATGGTGAATGGTGGCGTTTTTTCACGCCAATGATTTTACATATTGGATTTCTTCATCTCCTAATGAATACCTTTGCGTTGTATTATTTGGGATCAGAGGTAGAGCGACTATACGGGAAAATAAGGTTTTTATGGATTTATGTTTTTGCCGGTTTTATAGGAAGTCTTGCAAGCTTTGTTTTTAACGCAAATATTTCTGCTGGGGCTTCTGGGGCTATTTTTGGATGCTTTGGTGCATTATTATTTTTTGGTGCTGCTTATCCGTCTTTGTTTTTTAGAACGATGGGCCCAAATGTAATTGGTATTATTATCATAAACCTTGTCCTTGGATTTATGATTCCGGGTATTGATAATTCAGGGCATATTGGAGGCTTGGTTGGGGGATTTTTAGCAGCGAGTATTGTTCATTTGCCAAAACGTAAAGAATTTGCGAAACGAGTAGGTGGGCTTGTCGTAACATTGGCGACTGTAGGTACACTTATTTATGTAGGATATGTGATTCAGCCACACTCTGATAACCCACGATTTGTCGTGCAAACTGCTCAGGAATATATACAAGCGAATGAGATTCATAAGGCATATGAGATGCTTAAAAGTGCAGAGGAAAATGGAACTGACACACCAGAAGTTTACTTTTATCTTTCCTATACTGAAATTAAGCTTGGAAAACTTGAAGATGCTCGGGATCATTTACAAATCGTCACTCAAAAGGCACCAGATATCTCAGAAGCACATTATAATCTAGCTCTTATATATGTTCAGTTGCAAGAATTTGAAAATGCAAAAAATGCAGCGGAACAGGCTGTTGAAATTGACCCGGAAAATGAAAACTATCAAGACCTTATCAATGAAATAAATAACATGGAAGATTCAATGTAAAGTGTCTCAAATGAGGCACTTTTCTATATTTGTCCTGAATAAGTATTATTTTCCAATTTTACGTCAAAGATGGATTAGTAGCCTACGAAAGCAAACTAGAGGTCTTTTGTGTGATTGGAGTGATACTCATGGGAAATGAAAATAAAGAGCCAAAACATCCGGTCTCATCGAATTTAGAAGAAAATCGAAGTTATTTAAAAGAAGCCCTTGGTGTTGACAAAAGCTTTGATGTAATCCAAATTGATGTCGAATATGCCGGCAAAGACATGTCAATGTTTTTAATTGATGGCCTTATTAAAGATGATATTTTGCATTTATTGCAAAAGTTTCTTGCTAAACAAGACGAGAGTACTTTAAAAATAGATGGATTAGAAAAACTACTGAAGACGTATATTCCATATGTAGAAGTGGAAAGCACAGACGACCTAGATAAGGTTGTTGACATGGTCCTTGCGGGTCCAACTGCTCTAGTCATAGAAGGCATTGATAAGGTTATTTTAATAGATGCTAGAACCTATCCTGTAAGGGGGCCTGAGGAACCTGACACAGAACGAGTTGTAAGAGGGTCAAGGGATGGCTACGTCGAGACGGTTGTCTTTAATACTGCATTAACGAGAAGAAGAGTTCGGGATAAATCCCTCCGGATGGAATATATGCAGGTGGGAAGACGTTCAAAGACAGATATCGTGATCAGTTATATTGAAGATATTGCTGATCCTGATCACGTTAAAGAAGTTAAAGATGCCATTTCAAAGATTGATACTGATGGTTTGCCAATGGGTGAAAAGACCATTGAGGAATATATATCAGGACGACATTATAATCCATATCCGGTTGTAAGATATACGGAAAGGCCAGATACCGCAGCTGCACATCTATTCGAGGGTCATATTATCATCATGGTTGATGGTTCACCAAGTGTTCTTATCACCCCAACCACATTTTGGCATCATATGCAGCATGCCGAGGAATATCGTAACAGCCCCGTAACTGGGCTATACTTGCGCTTGGTTCGCTATTTTGGTGTATGGGCATCACTGTTTTTGTTACCATTATGGTATTTGTTTGCTGTTCATCCTGAGCTATTGCCAGATAATCTTAAATTTATTGGTCCAAATGATGATGGCAGATTACCATTAATATTACAGTTCTTTTTAATTGAAATTGGAATCGATCTGTTGAGAATGGCAGCCATTCACACTCCAACTGCCCTTGCAACGGCACTAGGGCTTGTCGCAGCCATGTTGATCGGACAGGTGGCAGTTGAAGTTGGTTTATTTACAAATGAGGTTATTTTGTACCTTGCAATTGCAGCCATAGGAACCTTCTCAACACCAAGCTATGAGATGAGCCTTGCGAACCGCTTAGCCAGACTATTTTTCTTATTAACGACCAGCATATTTGGAGTAATTGGATTTGTCGTAGGAATTACACTATGGATTCTCTACTTAGCACGAATGAAATCATTTAATGTTCCATATTTATGGCCGTTTATTCCATTTTCCTTCAAAGGATTTAAGGATGTTTTATTCCGTGCTCCTATTCCATTAAAAAGAAATAGACCGAAAATATTACATCCAAAAGACCCAGATAAATAAATTTCTTTAGGAGTGCTCTTTTTAAAAGGAAGCACTCCTTTTACATTTTTATGGACTTTCATGAGAAAGACTTGCGTGTTTCTATTTTTTTAAATAAGCTAGTATATATTGTGGAATGCAGAAGGTGAGAAAGTGAAAACAATTTATGATATTCAACAATTTCTAAAAAAATTTGGCACGATCATTTATGTTGGTGACAGAGTTGCTGACCTGGAATTAATGGAAACTGAAATACAAGAGCTTTACAATTCACAGCTCATTGAAACAAAGGATTATCAATCAGCTATTTTTCTACTCCGCCAAGAAATTGTCCGGGAAACCGAAAAAAGAGCGAAAAACAAATAAAGGAATGGACGATATGGAAAAATTATTAATTGGTATCGATTTAGGTGGTACAACTGTCAAACTTGCCTTTATCACACAAGAAGGTGAAATTGTTACAAAATGGGAAATTCCAACGGATAAATCTGGAGCAAAAATTATCCCGGATATTGCAAAAGCAATTGAAGCAAAAATGGTAGAACTTAAGCTTTCAAAAGAACAATTCGCTGGTGTAGGAATGGGTGCCCCTGGGCCAGTTCATTTTGAAGACGGCGTTATCTATAAAGCAACCAATCTCGGATGGAGAGAGATGTATCCTCTAAAAGCAGAGCTTGAAGAAAAAATTGGGTTGCCGGCAGTTATCGATAACGATGCAAACGTTGCTGCTATCGGTGAAATGTGGAAGGGTGCAGGTGCAGGCGCAAAGGACTTACTTTGTGTAACGTTAGGAACAGGTGTCGGTGGAGGCATTATCTCTAATGGTCATGTAGTTCGAGGAGCCAATGGGGCAGGTGGAGAAATTGGCCATATCACTTCCTTGGTTGATGGTGGTGCTTTATGTGGCTGTGGAAAAACGGGCTGTATCGAAACAATAGCATCTGCTACTGGTATCGCACGTTTGGCAACTGAGGCCCTTCAGGGTGGAAACGACTCAAGTGTTCTTCGAGAACAATTTGAACAAACTGGAAAAGTCACCTCAAAGGATGTTTTTGATGCAGCAGGCAAAGGGGACCATCTAGCCCAGGAAATCATTGACAATGTAACATTTCACCTTGGCTTAGCTTTAAGTCATGTCGCTAATGGACTAAACCCAGAAAAAATCGTTATTGGTGGCGGTGTCTCAAAAGCAGGTGAGCAATTACTGCTTCCATTAAGAAAGCAGTTTAAGCGTTTTGCTTTTTCAAGGGTAGCCGAAGCTGCTGAAATAGCCATTGCCACATTAGGAAACGATGCGGGTGTAATAGGTGCAGCTTATTTGGCTAAAAACAACCAATAAATAGGAAAAAGAGATTTCACAATGAAATCTCTTTTTTTACATTTTTGTTAGAATATTTAAAAGATTGTTACTTTTGGTTACTATGAAACTTTCTAGTCAACTAATCGTCTTATATGTATATACATAATGTACATCTATATGATTCTATAAAATTTAGTTGTTTAGATGATTGATTTTTAGTCAAAAAAGTATTAAGATTATCTTTAGATTTTTCTAAATTACCTAAAAATGGAAGTAAGAACATTAATCTTTGGTGCTCCGTGGTCTTGAAAACAAGGAGGTATATTGATGATTAAGTCATCAACTTTATCCAAATCAAAGTTCATCTTTTTAGCTGCATTTATGCTTTGGATAAAAACATACATCGTATATAAAACTAGCTTTGATATAAAAATAGAAAACTTGATGCAAGAGTTTATTTTACTGATAAACCCATTGAGTTTTTTGTTGCTGTTCTTTGGTATTTCTTTCTTTATTAAGGATAAGCATCGTACTAAGTTCATTATATTTGCTAGTTTACTATCTTCATTTGTGTTATTTGCGAATGTTGTATTTTACAGATTCTTCAATGACTTTTTGACTCTTCCTGTTCTTTTTCAAACAAGTAACATGGGGGATTTAGGAACCAGTATTACAGGAAATTTAAAGGCAACAGATCCACTCCTTTTCATTGATGTAGTTATTCTAATTTTGATCAATAAATATAAACCAAGTTTTACTGCTGCTGAAGTTATCACGAAAAAGGAAAGAAGATCCTATTTCATCCTTGTTGCAGCTATCTTCTTTTTTAATCTTGGATTAGCAGAAGCTCAGAGACCACAGTTATTGACAAGAACCTTTGATCGTGAAATGTTAGTGAAGAATATCGGGACATACAACTATCAAATTTATGATATTGTCCTACAATCAAAATCTTCCGCCCAACGAGCTTTGGCCGACAGCAGTTCATTTATTGGAATCGAAAACTATTTAAAAGCAAATCAAAAGGAACCAAGCGATAAATTTGGTATTGCACAAGGAAAGAATGTCGTCGTAATTTCAATGGAATCACTTCAAAACTTCGTCATTAATGAAACCATTGATGGGGAAGAAATTACGCCATTCCTAAATGATTTTATAAAAGAAAGTTATTACTTTGACAATTTTTATCATCAAACAGGTCAAGGAAAGACATCAGATTCAGAGTTTTTATTGGAAAATTCATTATATCCACTTGGACGCGGAGCCGTTTTCTTTACCCATGCTAATAATGAATTTACAGCAACTCCTGAATTTATTAAGGACTATGGATATTTTTCATCAGTCTTTCATGCGAATAACAAGACTTTCTGGAATCGCGATATCATGTATGATTCTCTCGGGTATGATGAATTTTTTGATCTTGAAAGTTATGAGGTTACAGAGGAAAATTCAATTGGATGGGGCTTAAAGGATATAAATTTCTTTGAACAATCCATTGACTTATTAAAGTCACAGCCACAGCCGTATTACTCAAAATTTATTACATTAACAAACCATTTCCCTTTTGAACTTGGTGAAGAGGACAAAATGGTAAATGAATTTAATTCAAACTCAAGAACATTGAACCGTTATTTTCCAACAGTTCGCTATATGGATGAGTCCATCAAAATCTTTATCGAACGACTTAAAGAAGAAGGAATGTATGAAAATACCATATTTGTTCTTTATGGGGATCACTATGGAATTTCTGAAAACCATAATAAAGCGATGGCACAGTTTCTAGGGAAAGAAGAAATCACACCATTTGATTCAATTCAACTGCAAAAGGTACCATTAATTATTCACATTCCCGGAGTGACAGATAAGAATCCACAAGTAATTTCAACTGTATCTGGACAAATAGATTTAAAACCAACCATTTTAAATCTCCTTGGAATGGATATACGTAATGACGTTCATTTCGGTAGTGATTTATTTTCTGAAGAAAAAATACCATTGACTGTCTTACGTGATGGAAGCTTTATCACAGATAAGCATGTATTTACGAAGAATACTTGTTATGATAAAGAATCAGGTGAAGAGACAGAAATTAGCTATTGTGAGCCTTACATGGAAAAAGCAGGGCTAGAATTGGATTATTCAGATGAGATTGTCTATGGAGACCTACTCCGTTTCTATAATGGAACATCTTATCATGAACCAGTCCCTGAAGAGTTTAAAGAATAAGTAAATAAAAGCCTTGGCCCAAATGAGGGTCAAGGCTTTTCCGATGGCATGAAGTACATCCTATCGCTCATAAAATGGTAGGAGAGGATAACAAGGAGGTATTAGGTGTGAAGGTCATTGTCCGTCCAGGAGACACTTTCTGGTATTACAGTCAATTGTTTGCTATCCCTATTCATTTATTAATTGACTCAAATCTACATTTGAATATAAATAATTTGCAGGTTGGAGCAGAAGTAAAGATTCCCGGTTTTCTTTTAAAACAGCATAAGGTTGTTCAAGATGATACGTTATGGAAGTTGGCGAAATCTCGGACACTTATGGCAGATGCTTTATTTTTAGTGAATCCAGGGATAACAGCCGAAAATATACAGGTTGGCCAAATGATTCTGATTCCAGAAAGAGTGGTTCGACCAATCGTAAATGGAAATAGGGAATACGATTTTGCTGATATGGTGAGTGATATTGAGCAATTAAAGACGATTTATCCATTTCTTCAAACCCGGTCTATTGGTAAAAGTGTATTAGGTAATGATCTGCTTGAGCTTCGAATTGGTAGAGGAGAAAAGAGGGTTCATTGGAATGGGTCGTTTCATGCAAATGAATGGATTACAACAAATGTCATTATGACCTTTATAAATGATTATTTACTGGGTTTAACAAATATGGCTCCGATTAGAGGGTTTTATGTCGAGCCATTATATTTGGAAACACTCTTATCAATAGTTCCTATGGTGAATCCAGATGGTGTTAATTTGGTGCTTAATGGTCCTCCTGAACAGAAACCATATAAAGATGAAGTTGTAAAAATTAACAATGAAAGTTTTGATTTTAGAGACTGGAAAGCAAATATTCGCGGTATTGATTTAAATAACCAATTTCCAGCAAATTGGGAGGTTGAAAAAGAAAGAAAGGAACCAAAGTCGCCCGCACCTCGTGATTACCCAGGCGATGCTCCATTAACTGAGCCAGAAGTAATCGCCATTGAGAAACTAACAAGAGATGCAAACTATAATCGTGTATTAGCCTTCCATACACAAGGAGAGGTTATTTATTGGGGATATGAGGGGTTAGAGCCATTAGAGTCTGGTACCCTTGTGAATGAATTTTCAAGGGTTAGTGGATATAGAGCAGTTCGAACGATAGATAGCCATGCAGGATATAAGGATTGGTTTATTCAAGAATGGAAGAAACCAGGGTTTACTTTCGAATTGGGGGAAGGTGTTAATCCACTCCCACTTTCTCAATTTGATGAAATTTATCAGGAGACTCTCGGAGCATTTTTAGCCTCCTTGTATATGTGAAAACGTTCTCTAGAAAAGTCGGTGAAAAGGCCGGCTTTTTTCCTTGCGCTGAAACTTTTTAACGTGCATAATCGTATTATCTGTTAAGGGAACAATAGAACGTGGAACTCTATTTTAGATGCTAAAGAGGTGATTTTTGAGTTGATGAGAAATTTAATATTCTTTTTTATGTTACTTTTTCTACTAGCTGGCTGTAATTCTCATCAACATTTTGATTCAAGTGATGCGCCAAACAGTAGGAATAAGAATGTTACAAAAGGTCCTGTACCTGCAGAATTCTTTGGAGAAAATCAAGAGGTAAAGCCGCTTGATCTTAGCGGGGAAGAATTCAATAGTGTAGGTGAATGGTATGATGATGAAAGCATCCTCTATGTTACCGATGATAATGGTATTTCAACAATATATAAGTATCACTTGTTCACTGGTAAAAAGGAGCTGTTCCTCCAAACCTCTGCCCCTGTGCTGACAATGAAGGCAAATGAGGACCATTCCATGTTTTTAATACATACATCAGATTCTCAAAATATGGCGAAGTTAATGGTGGTAAACAAAGAAGGAAACGTGCAATTTGAATGGGAAATCAATTCCTTTGATTTGTTTTACAGCTGGAATCCTTATCATCCTAGTGAGGTATTTGTAACAACGTTTTTAGAGGATTGGTCGTTTCAAACCCATTTGGTGGACATTCAGTCCGAGGAAAAAACGAAATTTGAGGTCTTTCAGCCTTTTATTCAATGGGTTAGTCCCAATACAATTTCATATTTAAAATGGGACCAAAACGAATTAGATTACTTTGCACCACTTTATTCGTATCATTTAGATACAAAAACAGAAGGACTCTTATTTGAGGATATTATTTCGTTCGTTACTTTTAAAAATCTACTTGTTACATATGAATTAATTCAAGGGGAGGAGGCATTTGCAAAGGTTGGCCTTTACCACCCTGAACAGAATAAAAAGCTATATGAATTTAAAATGCCACTCTTAAGTGACTATTCAAAATGGTATATTCCTTCAGCCGATTATGCCGTCGAACAAAAGAAATTCTACTCGTTTCAACCATATTCAAATGGAGCATTTGATACGTACGGAGAAAAATTCGAATTGGTTTCCTACGACATCAGTACAAGGAAAGAAGAGGTTATCCTTGAAAAAGTAGATGATCAACCCCTTAACTTTTCTCCAAATGGTTTCTTATGTTTATATGGTTTTCAATTTGAGAAGATTATTGATATGAGGACAAAAAAAATAACAGACCTTGTAGCAAATTAAGGGAAATGAAAAAAGCCATCGTATCTGATGGCTTTTAAATCTTTTTTATTTTCGTCCAGCTTCATCGCCTAGCCCTTCGAGGCCGAGGCCACAAGCCCTCCATCGATAAGGTCAATAATCAACCTTCTCGCTGGTCGTCTTGTTCTGGTCGGGCTTTCACAGGAAGTGCGACATCGACGTTTGCCACAGGACGTGGCTGTAGTTAGTCGATGTTCCTATTTCAAGGCGATTGCGCATTTGTTATTAGTGAGCAGTTGGGAAACCATGTTTCCAGATTGTCATGATTGTGAACCAGCCTAATACTAAAAAGATTCCTGTAGAGAATAATAAGGCTAAAAGGTTCTTATCGCGTAAAGAACGTATAATACCAAATGCAGCTAAAATTACAACTAGTGAAAAGATAATCATTAGACCCATGTGACTTACCCCCTTGCTATAATCAATGTTACACTTAAAAGTGCGCCTTTACTTTTAAATATTCATTACTATTTTTCCCCATAGCATGAAAATTTACAACATCCCATCATTCAACTCATGAAAAATGTTGCTCGAAAAAGGCTGAAAACCCTTTATGTAAAGAAATAGATAGATTCAATCTATATTCTAATCGTTTTATACGTATTTGTCGAGGAGGAAAAAGTGACACTTTCAAGACAAATTACCTTTTAGTCAAAACCTTAAGTGCAATTGTTTAAGTGCTTTTTCGTTTTCAATTGATAGTGTAGAATAAAGGATAGATTAAAAAGCATCGGAGGGAAAGGTATGAAGTGGCAAAGGATTCCGTTAGGACCCTTACAAACAAACGCGTACATTTTGACCAATTCAAACAAGAAGTGCCTCATCTTTGATCCCGGTGGGGATGGACAAAGATTAAATACGATATTAAGCCAACAGGGACTTATCCCAGTTGCGGTTCTTTTAACACATGCTCATTTCGATCATATAGGTGCGATTGATGATGTAAAAGCTAATTGGGATGTTCCTGTGTATATTCACGAGAAAGAGAAGAATTGGCTGAAAGATCCTGCTTTAAATGGTTCAGCATATTTTATTCCTGGGCAAGAAATCTTATCAAAAGCAGAACCAACAATACTTCCTAAAGAAGGAAGTATTGAAATAAGTGACTTTCATTTAGAACTGTATTATACTCCAGGCCATTCACCGGGAAGTGTTTCGTATTATTACCAAGAACTTGGAGTAGTTTTTTCAGGAGATGCCTTATTCCAAGGCAGCATCGGGAGAACTGACCTACCAGGTGGAAGCCATGAACAACTACTTAGCAGTATTCATAAAAAGCTTCTCACATTACCAGAAGAAACAATTGTCCTATCTGGGCATGGACCTGAAACAACGATTGAAGCTGAAATGGACTCAAACCCGTTCTTAAATGGGTTTTAAACACTAAAACACAGAAAAGGTCTAACTCCGGTAGAGTCAGACCTTTTCTGGGGGATGTTTTTAACATTAAGAATTCCTTCCTAATGTCAAATTTGGCATAAGCCAATACTTATATATCCGTATAATGGGAGGGATATTGTAAGCTACTAAATTTACAATATAATAATATAAACACTGTGTCAATGGTGAAAAATAGTAAAAATAAATGTTCAAAAGAAGGATGAAAAGGACCGCGTCGACAACGCCACGGCCTCATGTCTTGTCAACACTAGCACATCATGTGCGTGTCGAAATTTCAAGGCGGTGCGAGCTCCCGAGTACCGGAGCGAGGCAACTGCTTGAGTTAACTTCCTTGCAGCCTTGCGCTGAGGAATGTACATCTTGAATAATCTAGTAGACGCAAGCGCATAACCAGGTTATTCACAATGTACTTGGAGCAGTTTACCCAGAAATTCAATGTGTCATTTTCGGACGACTTTTTGAACATCCTCTAAAAGGTGAGCATATGCTAGACATATTAAAAGATGCCATTCAATCATCTTTAAACAAACAGATTACATATGAACAGTATATGAATACTGTGTTATATCATGAAAATAAAGGCTATTACAAGAAAGACCAAGTAAAGGTTGGGAAAAAAGGGGATTTCATCACGAGCAGTAATATCTCCAATGTTTTTGGCAAACTGTTTGCAACCCTCTTTCATAAGCTTATTGCTCTCGAAAAAATTCCACCATATATCTGTGAAATAGGTGGTGGAAATGGTAGATTTGCAAAGGCTGTTCTTGACGAATTACAAGATTCTTTTATTGAAACCTATCAAAAAATAACCTATATAATGATAGAAACAAGTCCGTACCATCAACGTTTGCAGCGAGACATTCTACCTGTAGACAAAAAAGTGATTCAGTATCAGAGTCTTGATGAAGCAAAAAGAGATTTCCCAGTTTTTCATGGAATAGTGTTTTCAAATGAATTATTTGATGCTTTTCCGGTGAGAGTGATTGAGAAAAACGATAATACTATTTATGAGGTGAAGATCACTCTTACAGAGGAAGAGCAATTAACCGAAATTCTTGTACCACTTACGGATGAACAAATTAATAAATACTTAGATGCTAACAAAATCGTACTGACGAATGGACAAAGATTTGAAATTCCACTTCAAATGCTTTCCTACTTAGAAGAACTAACTAGTTTTCTAGGGAATGCTATTGTTTTTACGGTTGATTATGGGTATACGAATGCTGAATGGAAAGAAACAGCGAGAATAAGGGGGAGTCTTAGGGGGTACTACAATCATCAATTAATACATAACCCACTTTTGCACCCAGGGGAAATGGATTTAACAACCCATATTCATTTTGACACGCTTGTTACATATAGTTCTAAGCTAGGACTTGAATTCGTGAAGAAATGTAGACAGGATGAATTTTTATTAGAGGCGGGGATTCTTACGTTTTTACAGGATAATTTTGACCCTAACCCCTTTTCAGAAAAAAGTAAACAAAACAGAGCGATTCGTTCTCTTATAATGGATAGTGGAATGAGTGCATCCTTTCATGTTCTCATACAGCAAAAAAATGTAAAAGTATCTTGGGAAAATATCTTCCAAGGAAAATAAAAAAGCGATGTCTCCATCGCTTTTTTTTAGTGACCTCCACCAAGTGGCATCATAAATGTGGTGTAGTAAGAGAAGGCACAGAAGAAAACAGTTAAATATGCACCAAACACGTAAATGTACATTCTTTCAGACAATTTTAAATAGCTTAAAAGGACGAAAAATCCGGTTTGTGCAAAGAAAATTAGTGCTAGAACATCCATACTACCAACGTAGAACATTACTGCAAATATACCTGTCCAAAAACCTAAAACTCGGTACATACGTTCCATATGTATATTTCCCCCCCTTAGACATGATTTAACATCACTTTTATTATTATAATGTAACGATTGCACAAATGTAAACATCACTTTGCGACAATTGCGTGATAACTGCAGGAATTACAACCAAGAATGATATTTTCGGACTCCTCCAGTACCACGTCTTCAAAGAGTAAATCAAACATTCCTCTTAGAAATGCATGATGCATTCCACAAACGGCTTCAAAGTTTTCTTGAGCAATTTCTCTGAATGGACAATTATTAATCTTTAAAAAGATTTTTGTCTTATCTTTATTATGGTCTAAATCGGGATAAAAACCCGCAACTGTGGATGCCTTTTTTAAAATATCGAGCTTTTGATCAAAGGTAAGCTCATGGATTGAAACTGGGATTTGATGGTTCACTAGTTCCTCTCCGAACCTTCTGCCTGTTAGTTCAAGTGCTTGTTTCCCCACGTCCCCAAGTGTAGCCATCGTTTCTATGGCAATTTTTGAAAGCAGTTGATAATCCCGAAACGGGAAATTAATTTGAATGTGATCATCCGATAGTCGATAAAGACGACTAGGTCTGCCACCTTTTCCAGTTTTCTTTGCTTCTGAAACAAGCATATTGACATCTTCAAGCTTGGTTAAATGAAGTCTTGCTACATTCGGATGAATTTCAAATTCTTCTGCAATCTCTTGAACGGTAACATCTTTATTTTGTTTAATAATATATTGGTAAATATAATAACGGGTTGGATCTGCTAAAACGTTTGTTATTTTCAGTGTTTGTTCCACCGTCTTCACTCCTTGCGACCCTAATGATACCCCAATTATAGTACAGTTAAATACCATCAATAAGTGATTTATATCACTTGTAGGTAAAAGTTCATAAATAATCGAACATATTTTTCAAGTGAATTGGCATAACTCGCAGGTACCGAACATACAATGTATTGATTCCTCCTAATAATAGATTCAAATTTCCACCAAAATACAACCCTAATGGCAGGGGTTGTATTTTTATTTTTTTTTGAAGTCCCCATGTTCAAATAAAGTTCACAAATATTTTTATATAAAAAGAAGGAGTTTGTAGATATTTGTTGAAATATGTTACCTGCAAGAGAAAAATTATAATAAGAGTTCAAAAAGGAGGATGAAGAGGTCCGCGTCGACAAAGACGCCACGTCCTGTGGCATTGTCGACACTAGCACATCCTGTGATTCGAAATTTCAAGGCGGCGCAGCTTTGAGTACCGGAATGTATGCAATTAATACGTGAGGAACGGAAAAGTAAGCCAACACAGAAATTCGATGCGTCATATTCACCGCACTTTTTGAACATCATCTAAAAAGGAGTGAATTATTTGAGTGAAATCGAACAGCTTGGTGACCTATTGATCGAGGATGCTTGGTCAATGAATGTATCAGACATCCATTTTGTTCCGAAAATCAACGATGCCGTTGTCCAATATAGACTCGATAGTGAATTGTTCAATAAGCAAACGATTCCAAAGGATGTCTGCGAACGGTTAATTTCCCATTATAAATTCCTTGCTGGAATGGATATTGGAGAAAGGAGAAGACCACAAAACGGTGCAATAACCCTAAATCTAAAAGGTATAAATATTAATCTTCGATTGTCTACACTGCCCACACCCTACAACGAAAGTCTAGTCATACGTATCCTACCTGAAACACCAACCTATTCTCTTGCAAATCTATCGCTTTTTCCAACAATGACAACTAAACTTCTTTCACTTCTGAAGCATTCACACGGGTTAATTATTTTTACTGGACCAACAGGATCAGGAAAAACAACCACCCTCTATTCCTTACTACACGCAACGAAGAAGCTTTTCAACCGAAATATCATTACATTAGAAGATCCCATTGAAAAACAAAGTGAAGATGTTCTTCAGGTTCAGGTGAATGAAAAAGCCGGAATCACATATGCTCATGGATTGAAGGCCATTTTGCGTCATGATCCCGATATTATCATGGTGGGTGAAATAAGGGATTCAGAAACCGCGAAGATTGCTGTTCGAGCGGCAATGACAGGTCATTTGGTTTTAACAACGATGCATACAAGAGATACAAAAGGTGCGATTTATAGGCTATTAGAATTTGATGTGTCCTTGCAGGAAATTGAGCAAACATTAATAGCAATCGCAGCACAAAGGCTGGTTGATCTCAAATGTCCGTATTGTGAAGGGAAATGCTCCCCGCAATGTAAAAAGTATCGAAAAGTAAGACGAGTGGGGGTGTACGAGCTTTTAAACGGACATGCCCTGAATGAAGTAATGAAGGAAGCGAGGGGTAACAAAGCAGAATACCGCTACGAAAAATTAAGGGATGTCATTAAGAAAGGAATTGCCCTTGGATACTTATATCCGGATGCGCTAGAAAGATGGGTTGTCAATGATATCAAGGAAAAGAAATAAGAATTGGACCTTAAAGGAACAATCATTATATTTGAGTAGAATCGGTAATCTTCTTGATCAAGGCTATTCCTTTGAACAAGCCTCACAATTCCTTTTGTTCCAGTTGCCAAAAAAGCACAACAGGGACATTGAAGTCATCATTGAAAGCTGTAAACAGGGTGAATCCTTATATACTGCCTTTAGCAAGGTGGGATTTCATAAGGATATTCTTGGTTACTTGTACTTTGCCGAGCAGCATGGCGATATTTCATTTGCCCTCCGTGAAGGAAGTACAATGTTGCAGAAGAAGATTGTACATTTTGAAAAAGGAAAAAAAATAATACGTTATCCACTCGCTTTGTTAATGTTTGTTGGATTCATGTTTACCATGATTGAAAAAATCCTTTTACCGCAATTTCAAAGCTTGTTTACCTCGATGAGTTATGAACAGACATTGATTTCTAAAACTTTATTAAGGCTCCCTGAGCTAAACCGATATTTACTCCTCATTGTCGGTTTGCTACTGATTATTGGCCTCACGTATTATTTTCTTCATTTTCAAAAACTTACCCCAGTTGAAAAAATGAAGCTACTCTTAAAGATTCCCATATTAAAAAAAGTAACGGTTATGTTTAATTCCCATTTCTTTTCCGTGCAACTTAGTAACTTATTAAAAGGTGGATTATCGATTTTTCAAGCGTTAACGATGTTTGAACAGCAGCGCCACTCGCCATTTTTTCGAGAGGAAGCAAAAGAAATGAAACAGCTTCTACGAGCGGGGAATCGATTCGAAGACATTTTGAGGGTGCGAGAATATTACGAGGCAGATTTAGCGATGATTATTTTACATGGCCAATCTAACGGAAATTTAGCTAGTGAACTCCAGCATTATAGCCAATATGTAATGGAAAAAGCCGAGGAAAACGTTACAAGATTATTAGCAGTCGTCCAACCAATACTTTTTGCGACCATCGGAATTATCATCATGTTGATGTACGCAGCCATCATGGTACCAATGTTTCAACTATTAAATGGAATATAGAAAGGTAGATGTTGATGAAACTGAAAAATCAAAAGGGGTTTACCCTTGTGGAAATGTTAATTGTGTTATTAGTTGTATCGATATTGCTTTTGATAACTGTGCCCAATGTGACGAAGCATAATTCAGTTATTAAGGATAAAGGGTGTGATGCACTAGTGAATATAATAGATACCATAAACATGTCTAAAAAACGACAAAAAAAGAGACGCTTCGAACTCGGCAAAGTTCAAAACGTCCATACCTTATAAAATCAATTTTCAATATATAAATTATAACATTTTGTCCATGTTAAATCAATGGATAATTTAAGGTTGGACAAGCGTCTTCCATTAAAGGGAGATAATCATGAAATCAGGACACATCACACAATACACTCATTTATCACAATTCGCCTCACTAAAAGACTTTAATAACTCCATAGAGCAATGGATGATAGATATTAAGCCACAATTCACTAAAGGGGAGCTAGTAGCCTTAAAACGTCTTATACGCTATTCTGCACACACTCCAGGTGTTTGTAATGCTAAGATTCAAACACTCGTTTCTGCAACTCATAACGAAGGAATAGGTATCTCACGCTCGACTTTTAAACGTATGCTCAACAAAGCAAAAGAGTTGGGTCTATTAGTCGTGCATCACACATTTAAGAATGGTAAACAAGGTCACAGTGTTTATGTGTTTAATGTTTATCAGTCACAAGTACAAGAGACACCTGTTTCAAATCAAGTTGAACCACCTAAAGAGGAACAATTGAACCACCAAGAAAACTATCCATCTATTAAAACTAACAACAATATAACTAAACGTACAATTACGCTTGATTCTACATTTACAGGTAATAATGTTCCAAAAGCATTCACTGAATTAGCTGGGTACTTCTTCAATGATCCTAAAACGATTGAGGAGTTGTATTTAGTGGTTAAACAAGTGACTAAGTACTATTTCCATTACAATGATTCAGATAAGGCTGAATTGGCTTGTGAGAGCCTTAAACAGCTTGTTAGGAACATGAAGCTAGGTAAGAGTAAGATTGATAATGTTTTCGGTTATTTTAACCGGATTGTGCATGGAATTTTAGATAAGCGTTTTGAAGAATTTATGAGTGGGGAAAGGTCTGCTTAACTTCTGAATAAAACAGGTATTTTAAAGCAAATAAAACAGCCTAGATACAGTGATCTAGACTCTAGAAAATATTTTTTTAATTATTTCACAAAAAAGGTTTGCCAAATTCAAATAAAGATATAAAATAGACTATGAACACCTAAATGTAAATTAATGCGTAGTTATATCAAATTATATCATACTAATAATTTATTAACTTGATACAAGAATATCATGGAAATAAAAAGGTGTCAACAAGTTTTAAAAAAATTTTTCAAACTAATTGAAGGGAGGTGAGCACGCATGACAAGAAAGGATTTTCTATTCGTTTATGATGTGGAATTACACAGGAAGTTAAAACGCAAGAACATTGAGTACATTTGTACAGCGATCAGCAATGCAGACAGAAGATTTTGGTTGTATTACCGTTCAAAAGAAGTTAATCAAGTAGCAATTGAGCATAGTCAAACCAGGTAATCTATTAATCAATTAAACAACTTATACAAAGGAGTAGAAGAATAATGTCAAAGGAATTTAAAATTCAAATACCAACGGAAATAGTAAGAAGTAGATCATTAAATGCAATCGAGTTTGTTCTGTTAGCTAAACTAATTCAGGGTTATTACTTATCGGGTGGAAAAGATGTATATCTTCTTGACCACAAAGTAATGAAGAATTTTATGGGGATAAGTGATAATGACACCTTTAAAAAAGCATTTAATGGACTACATGATAAGGGATTTATCTTGTCAAACATTGAGAAGTTACCGAGAAAAGGAGCAGTAGAAGTAGCAATCGATCCTAAAGTAATACCAGAACTCAACAAAGACAAGGAAAGAGTTTTTACCCAACTCACAAAAAATGTATTAGATAAATCGGTAATTAATGCTGTTGGTTATATTGGAGTCAGATTAATTTACTATTACAAAAGCTACATTAATGAAAAGGATACTAAAAAACAATTTGCACACCCTTCAGAAGAAACTACAGCTTTAGATTTAGGGATTAGCAAGACAACAGTAATTGAATACAATAAAAAACTCAAAAAACATAAACTGGTCAAAATTGAAGCACATGAATTAACCCACAATAACGAGTACATCCGTGTAGGTGATAAGGAAATGATTTACTTCACTAAGTACAATAATCACTACACAATTAGGCACGATAAAATTGATGAGTTTCCTATGAAAAATGGCAGTAAATTAGTTGTTTAACCTAAGTTCACTTTTTCGGAGATAATGAAAATTCATCGGAGATAATGAAAAATATTTCGGACGTAATTAACATAAAAATCGGAGATAATGAAAAAACTTTCCCCGATAATCTGAACCCTAATAAGATTAACAGTTATATACAGAATAGATACATTTTAGATACATAATAGATTCAGGAAATAGATTCAGTATTCAATTAGCAAACAAGTTGCAAATTGTGGTGGATTGTTAGTTTGTTGTTTAGGTTTAATTTTTACATAGTTAAGTTTTGAGTTTTACATATCAAGTTAATATTCGGATTTTCATACCATACTTAATGAAAAATTGAATGGTGTTATTTTTTGTTCTATTTTTCAGTGATTCACATCAAAACACGAACATTCTATATATACATAATACTTAATGTTAAGTTTTATCTATTTAATCAAATTATACAAATCGAAAAGGAGAATGTAATTTTATGATGACATATCAAGAAGGGTTATTAAATATTCAAACTACAGTTAACAGAAATAAGGAATTAGAGATTAATGATCGTTTAACACTGATTAAGCAATTGCTGGAGAATCAAAATGAGAATGCTAACTTGAAAGCATTAACGTATTTCTTTAACAGTACCTACTTTACTAAGCAAATTGTTAAAAAGAAAACGGATAGACGAGATGAAGAAAATTATTATTCTGTTGGATTATCAAACGTAGCTGATTATCTTTTAGATAAGTATAACGACTATGAACAGGCGAGTTTTAAAGATTATGATGTATGGTCAAGATATGAGGTTGCCAGAGGTAGAAAAGATCGAGAAAATAAAAAGATTATTGGCTTTAGTCAAGATGTTATTGATGATGCAGTTTCTAATGATTTACCTTGGACGGTGCAAAAAGGTTTAGAAGTTCATGTAGACATGGTGGATGATTATATTTCTAAGTCTGATAAAGCATTTAACTTGAGTGAAGAGGATAAAAGGAAACAACGAAAACAAGAATTATTAGATAAGATTGATGAGTTTCCTGAGTTGAAAATAGCTTATGATACATGGAAACAATTTGGATTAACTTACGGATTTGATATGGAAGATTACACGAAAGAGGACAGACAATTATTAAAGAATCAATGGTTAAGTAAGTTTGAATCTGAGGAAAGTATACATAGTCCAAATAAGCGTTATTACGAGTTGAGACAGCAATATAATGAAATGGGATATATGCTCCATAAAACGATGAAACAGTTGCAGAAAACGGTAAAATTGAGGAAATCAAAGCAATTAACACCTTATGTAGATGTTGATGGTCAAATCGGAGATACATTTGATTTAGGTAATAAAGAACATATCGCAGCATTATTAAAGGTTGATTATGACAAGAAAAATAAAGAATACATACCATTGTTTTACGTATTACATAATGATTATAAAGAGAGAGTAGATACTTCATTGCACCATTTGTTCCAAGAGTTTGAAAGTGTGCTTGGATTAGTTGAGTTAAGTGATATCGGCCAGGATATACTTGATCTTATTTTAGATAGACATAGTGAACAAAGTATCTATACGCAAGCTTGTACGTTCAATCCTTACAACTTGATTGTACAATACATAAATGAGAAATACAATTTGAAAAAGACAAAAGCGAATATTATAAAGGTTATAGAAAATGAGATTGCTAGTTCAATAGCAAATGAATATTTTAACTCCAAGATTGGTACACAAAAAATCAAATGTAATAAATGTGAGAAAGAAAAGTTTGCTACATTGGTGAATTTCGGTGTGGACACTCGTAATAAAACAGGCTTCAAGTCAACATGTCGCAAGTGTGCAGCAGAGATTGAAAAGGAACGCAGAAACAACAGTTTAAATAATTAATAATATCATAAACTTACACCATAAATCAATACTTTTGTAATATAACTCTCTAATAATAATGTAGGGGATACAACCTCTACACTTCTCCCTTTTTTGAACAGTCAATCGTATGAATACTGTTCATTTTTTTTAGTAGGGAGTGAATAAAAAATGCAAAATAAAATGGACTACATAGACAAATTAAAAGTCTATCAAACATTAGAGGGACTGACACAATCTGAGTTAGGGGAGAGGCTTGGAGGTATTAGTCAATCGACTGTTTGTAGGATTTTAAGCAGAAAATACATTACATCTGAGTTAGAACTAAAGATACTTAATTTTATAAAAGAAGTCGGCTATTAAGGCGGTTACTAAATGATTAGTGATCGTCTTTTTTGTATTTCAAAAAAATATACAACATTATTCAAGGGGGAAGTAAAATGGATAAAGATTTCCAAAGATTGCAAAACGAAATGACACCAGTACCTGGGTTTTCGCAGTACTTATGTCACACACCTTCAGGAAGAGTTTGGTCGAAAGTGAGTAACAAATGGCTACTAGATAGTGAGTTTTGTAAAGGTACAGGTGATAACGGTCAGTATCTAATGACTAAACTTAAAAGTGATACTGGTGAAACAATACCAATGTATAAACATGAAATTGTTTTAAGTTCTGCTTATGGAACTAAAAAAGATTTTTGGTTGTCACAAGGCCTACAAATTGATCATATCGATAGAAATCCACGTAATTGTAAAATTGAAAACCTCAGACTTATCACTGACAAAGGAAACAAACAAAACTCAAGTTATCGTTTCTGGAATAAAGTACGATTATCTCAGGAGGTTGCTCAAGAGTTAAGAGAAGAGTTTAAAAAGTATGCTGGTAGCCGAGTTGAATGGTACAAAGTAAAAGGGAAAGAGTTAGGTGTAGGTGCTAGGTCAATACAAAATGTGATATTAGGCTACACTTATAAAAAAGTAACAGAATAATACATAAAAAAAGACAATCTCAAAATAGAAATTGTCTTTTTGCTTTTTTAGTAAGAGTTGTTGTAATCAAATCGTCCAATTTTTTCAAGTAATTCATCACTAAGTAAGTTTTGTAATTCTTCAACTGATTTTTGTTCGCATACTGAAGCAAGAGCATAATACTTAGCAAATACTTGTTCTATTTCCTCAGCAGCGACAACTTTACGGCTAGTATGCACTTTTAGTAATTCAATTGCTACATCAAACTTATTTCTTTGAATTGGATTAGGATCAACAGTAACTTTCTCAGACATTAATATCACCTCCTCTTTTTACAAAATTCTACAAATAACAAGGAAATTCCTTCTTGTTTGTAGAAATATATGGTAAGAAAGGGGGTGTAAGAATGGGGAATAGCATCTTAGCTAAGTTATATTGTGATGGTGAAATGTTATTAGATACTAATATAGACCATCTAAATGAGTACATGTATGCATTAAAAAACAGTGATTCTATTTCTGTAAATGGTAATGATTATAAGTTAAAGAATATTAAATTAGTACATGGTACAGGTGGGAAAATGGTAATAACTTTGCATGTTGAGTTAAGTGAGTTATCGGAACCTAGAATTCAAGTTTTAAAATAGTTATATAGTTAAGGCTCTCATTAATTTGAGGGCTTTTTTGTTTGCCTAAAAACATAAGGGAGATGTTGAAGAGTGAATGAATCAATCGAATTTACAATTGTAGAATTAAAAGATTTAGTAAAAGAATTGCAACAAGAACAACGTGAACTAAAACATAAACTGATGATGCTGGAACAAAGTTATATACAATTAAACCTACAACGAATGACTGATAACATGGAGTTTAGGGAAAAGATCAGGGAATTGAGTGGTAAGTAATGGCTAAACCTTGGGCTAAGAAGTTCTATAATAGTAAAGCTTGGAAGGAATGCAGGGAAGCATACATCAGTAAGGTGTTCGGTATATGTGAATTCAACTGTGGTGTCAGTGGTTATATTGTTGACCATATTGAAGAGTTAACACCTGAGAATATTAATGATCCAAACATTACATTGAACCATGATAACTTACAGTACTTATGTTTAGAGTGTCATAACAAAAAGACTTTCAGAAAGTATTCTGCATTACGAGAAGATGTAATGTTTGATGATGAAGGAAATCTTATTAAATTGTATTAAAACCATAAACAATTCAGACAACTACTCCCCCTAATTGTGTCAAAATTACACACAATTTAAAGACCGTTGGGAAAAGTTAACGCAACATACAGGTGTTTTTCTGTAGACCCCTACCTCAAATTTTCAAAAGAAAGGATGTGAATTTGTGGTGAGTAAAAAAGAATTAACAAAAGATGATCGTGTTAAAAAAGAAATAAATAGACTAAGGCGAATTTATAAAGACTTACCAAAAGATACATTAATGGTTGTTGAGGGCTTAATTGTTGAAGCGGCAGACCTTCGTGTAAGGCTTGAGGATATAAGAAAAGACTTAGATGAAAATGGTTATGATGAAATGTTTACTCAATCTAAAGACCAAGAACCATATGAGAGGGAACGTCCACAATCAAGAAGATATATAGCAATGAATAAAAGTTATCAATCAATCATGAAACAATTAGGTGATTATATTGCTAAAAAACCTACTGGAAACAATGAAAATGATGATGGATTTGATACTTTTGTGAGTGATAGGGATGATTAAATATCCTTCTGATTATAATCCCATTCTCGAATATTGGGAGTTAATAGAAAGTGGTCAAGAAGTTGTAAGTCAAAAGATTTATAAAACCTATAAGAAGGTAGTCCATGATCTCACTGATAATAACAGTGAGTTTTTTTATTCCCATGCAAGAGCAAATCATGTAATTGAATTCATTGAAAACTTTTGTCGTCACAGTAAAGGTAAGATGGGCGGTAAACCTGTAATACTTGAATTGTGGGAAAAAGCAATGCTAGCTGTAATTTTTGGATTTATTGATATTGAGGGGAACAGGAAATACCGTGAAGCGATTCTGATTATTGGTAAAAAGAATGGGAAAAGTTTATTGGCTTCATGTGTTGGGTTGTATTTGCAAGTTGGTGACAATGAAGCTGGTGCTGAAATTTATGCAGTAGCAACAAAAAAAGACCAAGCAAAAATCATTTGGCAAGAATCTAAAAGAATGGTTAATAAATCACCTACTTTGAGGAAAAGAATTAAAACTTTAGTTGCTGAATTACAAAGTGATTTTAATGATGGAGTTTTTAAACCTTTGGCATCTGATAGCGATACTTTGGATGGCCTTAATGTTTCCGGTGCTTTAATGGACGAAATTCATCAATGGAAAAATGGGAAGGTTTTATACGACATTATTGCAGATGGTGTAACCGCCAGGGAACAGCCTTTGATTTTTATCACAAGTACGGCTGGAACGATTAGAGAAGACTTATACGATCTGAAATATGACGAGATTGAAAGGGTTATTAATGGATATTTTGACCCCGATGGATATAAAGACGAAAATTTTATAGCGTTTGTTTATGAGTTAGATAAGCGTGAGGAATGGCTTGACCCAAAAACTTATAAAAAAGCTAATCCTGGTCTAGGTACAATTAAAAATGAAAAGACATTACTCGCTAAAGTCGAGAAAGCAAAGGCGAATCCAGCATTAGTAAAAAACCTCGTTTGCAAAGAGTTTAATATTCGTGAAACTTCAAGTGAAAGTTGGTTAACATTTGACCAACTAAACAATACAGAAACATTTGATTTAGCAAAGTTAAAACCTCGATATGGTATAGGCGGTTTGGACTTATCAGAAACGACTGATTTAACTTGCGCAACAGTTATATTTAAAGTTAGAGATGATGAAACCTTATATGTCAAACAAATGTATTGGTTGCCTTCTGACTCATTAGAAAAGAGAGTTCATGAGGACAAAATACCTTATGATAAATGGCTTGATATGGGCTTATTGAGAATATCAGACGGTAACAAAATCAATTATAAAGATGTAACTAAATGGTTTTTAGAAGTCCAAAATGAATTAGATATTTACATTTATAAAATTGGTTATGATTCTTGGAATAGTCAGTACATCATTGATGATTTACAACAAAATTTCGGCAAAAATTCCGTTGAGCCTGTAATTCAAGGTGCAAAAACATTTAGTTCTCCAATGAAATCATTTGCAGCAGATTTAGAAGCAAAGAAAATAAATTACAATAATAATCCAATCCTCAAATGGAATCTAACAAATGCCGCTATCAAGGTTGATGATAATGACAATATCAAATTGATTAAGACAAGTAATCAAAGACGAAGGATAGACGGTGTTGCAAGTTTACTAGATGCTTATATAGTTTTAGAGCGAAATTATGATAATTACATGAACATGATTTAAAGGAGGTGAAAATTTGGGATTATTAGATAAGTTATTTCCAAAACAAGCACAGGAACAAAAGGTTAATGGATATTTTAAAACATTGACAGCTTATACACCAGTTTTCACAACATACAATGGTGGACTTTATGAAATGGAATTAACAAGGGCTGCTATTCATGCATTTGCATCTCATGCGAGTAAATTAAAACCTGAAATTCAAGGAAATGCTTATAAGAATTTAGAGAAAACATTACAATTTAAACCTAATCCTTATATGGATACATCTAAATTTATTTACAGATTAGCAACTATACTAAGTGTTAATACAACCGCTTTTATTGTCCCTTTATATGGTGAAGATTATCAAACTATTGTTGGCTATTATCCTTTACTTCCACATAGAACAGAGGTTGTACAAGTTGGAAATGAACCGTGGTTAAGGTATACATTCGCTAATGGGGAAAAAGCTGCAATTGAATTATCAAGGGTTGGTATTCTAACAAATTATCAATATAAAGATGACTTTTTTGGGGATGGAAATGGTGCTTTAATGCCAACTTTAAGACTTTTGGATATTCAGAAACAAGGTATAGAAGAAGGTATTAAGCAGTCAGCTATGATTAGATTTATGGCGAAGTTAGGTCAATCACTAAGGCCAGAGGATGTTAAGGCAGAGAGAAAAAGGTTTTCAGAAGATAATCTAAGTGCTGATAATACAACCGGTGTCATGATGTTTGATCAAAAATATAGTGAAGTTGAGCAAATAGACAGCAAACCTTTTATTGTTGATGCCGAACAAATGAAGTTAATTCAAACAAACGTTTTTAACTATTTTGGAGTTAATGAAAAGATACTTCAGAATAGTTACAACGAAAATGAATGGGCTGCGTTTTATGAAGGGAAAATTGAAACATTTGCATTGCAGTTAAGTCTGGTCATGTCTAATATGACATTTACTAAGAATGAATTAGCGTTTGGAAATCAAATTCTATTCACTGCTAACCGTATGCAATATGCTTCAAACAATACTAAATTACAAGTCTCTACACAATTATTTGATAGGGGTATCTTAACGACAAATCAAGTTATGGACATTTGGAATATGTCTCATGTTGAAGATGGTGATAAGAGATACATCAGAAAAGAATATGCCGAGGTTAACAAACTTGATCAAGATAAAGGGGGTGAAAATATTGCCGATAGTGAAAAACAGGGAATATCGGAATCTATCGATTCTACAGCCATCCGAACAACAGAAGAGACTTGATACAGATTACTATGTCGAAGGATATGCAACTTCATTTGATAAGCCTTATGAGTTGTACGAATTCGATGGAGTTAAATATTTTGAAATGATTGACAGAAATGCACTAATTGGTGCAGATATGTCAGATGTTATTTTACAGTATGACCACGAAGGAAAAGTCCTCGCTAGAAAATCAAATAATACGTTAATTGTAGAGACCGATAATCACGGTCTTTTTGTTTGCGCTGATTTAAGTAAATCAAGTGCAAGTAAAGAATTATATGAGGAAATTGATAGTGGTCTAGTTACTCGTATGTCGTGGGCATTTACAGTTGCTGAAGAAGAGTATAACCGAGAAACAAGAACAAGGATCATTAAGAAAGTTAAAAAGGTTTATGACGTATCTGCCGTTAGTATTCCAGCTAATGAAGATACTGAAATATCCGCTCGATCTTTCTTCAACGGAGTGATTGAAGCTGAGAAGCAGGAGTTGCTTGAGCGAAGAAAAAGAATTTTAAAACTGAAATTAGAATTGGAGGATTAATTAAATGAGATTAAATGAAATTAATAAACGTTTATCAGCAATTAAATTGGAAATCGATGGTGAAAGTGCTGATTTAGACACACTTGAAGCAGAGATTACTAACCTAAAAGAAGAAAGACAAGCCATTTTAGATAAGGCTGAAAAGAGAAAAGCACTTATTGACAATGTAACAAACCTAGAAGATGTGGAAGTAATTAAAGATTTTAAACCCGAATTGGAGGAAAGAAAAATGGAATTTACAAAAGAAAACGTATTAGGATCAAAAGAATATCGAAATGGATTTTTAAAGAGATTACAAAAGCAGGAATTGAATGAAGTAGAACAACGTGCGTTAACAACTGCTGAAGCAAGTGTAGGTGCAGTTGTACCACAAGTAACACAGAATCGCATCCTCGAAGTGATTGAGCAACATGCTCCATTACTTGCTGAAATCGAAGTATTACGTGTACCTGGTGGAGTGAAAATCCCTGTAGAAGATGTGGTAGCAGATGCAACTAAACACGCTGAAGGAGCTACAATCACTGCTTCTGGAGATACTATTAAGTATGTTGACTTATTTGGATATGAGATTACTAAACTACTTACAATTTCAAAATCAGTACAAAAAATGTCAATTGAAGCATTTGAAAACTGGTTAGCGAACAATCTTGGTAAGTCACTTGCTAAAAAGATTACAGGATCAATCATTAATGGTACTGGCACAGGTGAGGCTACTGGTATTAACACTATTACATGGGATGCGGATAACTCAGTTGAAGTTGCACTTGCTAGTTCTCTAACTGCTAAAAATGTAAATGATCTTGTTAGTCTATTACCTGGTGGATATGATGATGGAGCAAAATTCTTAATGTCTAAAAAGACTTTATTCCAAGACTTTATGCCATTACAAGACAGTTCTAAAAATAAAATCGTTGTTGCTGAAGGTAAAAACTATTTCATTCAAGGTTATCCAGTAATGCTCGATGACCGTATTACTCTTCACGAAGCATTCCTTGGAAACTTCCAAGAAGGTTATAAAGCTAATCTACCTGAAGATGTGAATGTAACTTCTCAATTTGATATTGATACAAATAGCTTTAAGTATTTAGGAGCAGGAATGTTCGATGGTAAACCAGCACTTCCAAAAGCATTCGTTAAATTGGTTAAGGCAACTGCTTAATTGTAGTTTAAGGGGGACGAAATATTTCGTTCTCCTTTTCCTTTGTGAAGGAGTGAATAATTATGAATTTAAATGATGTAAAATTAGCCTTGCGTATTTCTAATTCAGCATTTGACGAAGAAATCACAGATTTAATTGAGAGTGCCAGAATGGATTTAATTATATCGGGTGTTTCTCCTTTATTAGCTAATAGTGATACTGATCCATTGATTAAGCGTGCAATTATAACCTACTGTAAATCTAACTTTGGTTATGAAAATGTAGATGCAGAACGACTCAATAAATCTTATCTGATGTTAAAACAGCATTTATGTTTGGCTGGTGACTATAATGGCTCAATGGCGTGATGTTTTATATTTATTATCAGAAACATTTACAGAAAATGCTATGGGTGATGTCATACCAGTTACCGATAAACGAATGGTTTTTACAAATAAAAAATCTATTCGACAGAGTGAATTCTATCAAGCACAAGCAAATGGATTAAAACCAGAGTTAGCATTTGAAATTCGATCTATTGAATATGATGGTGAAGGAAAATTAGAGTTTAACAATAAGAAATATCAAATCATTAGAACGTATGACAAAGGTGAATTTACTGAATTGATTTGTGAGGGGGTTGTCAATAATGGCAATGCCTAAAAGCGTAATTAAAATTAAAAAAGATGGTGTAGAATACGTATCGAATGTGGATAGAGTACAATATACGATTCAAGAATTAACCCGTGCAGCATTACGTGATACCGCTAAGTTTATTCGAAAATTGATGATTCAAGAATTGAAGAAAATGCCTGGAATGAAGCGGAGTAGACGTATTTATCGAAGTACACAATATTGGGTTCGAAGGAAAGAGACTGATTTACAAATAGGTTTTAAACATGATTCTTGGTACGGTGCGGATTCTGAATTAGGTACAAAAGGGCAACCAGCAAGAGGGATATTGCGAAATACTGTATATAACAATATACCAGAAATCCGAAAGATACAAAGCCAATATTTAAGTGGTATTTCTACTGAAAACCCATCTCTTGCAGGAACATCCGAAGGGGAATATAAAAGTCCAGATGGTGAAGAACGATGATTGAATTAAGAACAGAGTTAACAAGGTTACTAAAAACCTTCCATCCAAGATCATCATTCCAACAAGCAACTGATAAAACTGTTTTCCCGTATATTGAATTTGACTTACCTAATTCATTCGATAATGAGGGTCAAGAGGTATTTAATCTTGATGTTGACATTTGGGACGATAATGAAGATACAACAGAAATAGAAACGTTAGCTTCAGTTATCTGGAAAGGGCTTAATCATTATCATTTCATGAATGAAAATATCCAGTTTAGTATTTATCGAGAGAATAGGTTGCCTCCACTTGATGAGAAGGAATCACATATAAAAAGAAGAAAATTAATATTTTCAGTACGGTATTTTGATAGGAATTAATTAGAATAGGAGTGACATTGAATGGTAAAAAATTATAGTGGATATACAGCGAAAACTGCTGAAAACTTGCTCCTCGATGCTGGGGCATTTTTTATTAATTACGAAATTGAAACAGATACATTCGATTCAGCAGTAACGGCAGGAAAATTATTAGGTGCAACAAGAGGAGGAGGTCAATTTGACGCTGTTCCAGAAATTCGTTCATTAGAAGTTGATGGGGTTAAAGGGAAAGCAAAGGGTCTCCAAGTTATTGATTCATGGGAAGTGAAATTAACTGCTAATGTACTCGAAGTTACAAAAGAAGGTTTGGCACAGGCATTAGCCACTTCACAAACAGATACTACTACCAATCTGAATTTTGATGTTATCACGGCTAAAAATAATATTGAGTTAACAGATTACATTGATAACGTTACTTGGGTGGGTAAAAAATCAGGTGTGGATGAACCTGTCATTATTCAAATTTATAATGCACTTAATACAACTGGTCTATCTTTACAAATGCAAGATAAAAACGAAGCTGTAATTGCATTAGAGTTTGAAGGACACTATGGTGAATCTGATTTAGACAATCCACCATTTGCAATTTATTATCCAAAGACAGCAGGGGCTTAATCGCTCCTTCTTTTTATTTGATCTAATTTTACTATAGGGGGAAATAATTAATGTCAAAATATACAATGCGTCCACTTAAAACAGCAGATGTTTTTAAAATGAGTAAAATTTTAAAGAAAATGAACATCAAATTCGAAATAGGAAAAGGTGTTTCCCAAGAACAAATGGGAATTCAAATGGTTCAAAAAGTCGTAGAAAACCTTCACCTTGCAGAAAATGAAGTTAATGCTTTTCTAGCCGAATTAGTTGGTATTAAAGCAAAGGAATTCAATGAGTTGCCCATAGAAGAAACGATTGAAATTATAAGTTTATTCAAGGAGCAAAAAGGACTCTCCAATTTTTTAAAGCTGGCAGGGAAGTAGACCATTTAGAGGTTTATGACCTGCTTTTTTCACGTTATGGTGATATTAATTTCATTCTTGACATGGACGTTGAAGACGGTATCGGGATTATAAACAAAGCGTTTGAAAAGATAGAAGAGGAGCGAGCATTTCAACTTTATAGTGCTAGATATCCTTGGATGGGTGAAAAGGATTTTATTCCTTTCAGTGAATTTTATAAGCCACGAAAAGTCAATGAAAATAACAACGTGCATGAGTCAGAGGAAGAAATATTAACAAATGTAAAAGAAATTTTAGACTCCTATAAATTCTAAGTGCTCATATAGAGTGCTTTTTTAATTGGAAAGGAGGGTGAATAGATGGAAATTTTTAAACTGTTTGGCTCTATATTTGTTGACAGTGATGAGGCCGAAAAATCCATTTCAAAAATTGATAAAAAGGCTGAAGGCTTTGGAAAAAAACTAGGTAGTGGGATTAAAACAGCGGCTAAGTGGGGAGCTGCAATTGCAGTAGGGGCTGGTACAGCGGCAGTTGGAATTGGCTTATTAGCAACACCACTTGTTAAATCAGCAGCAAATGCAAAGGCTATGCAAGCACAATTTGAACAGGTTTTTGACGGGGTGGGTAAGAATGCCACAGAAAACCTTGAAAAAATTGCAAAAGAGACAGGAATGTTACCGAATCGATTAAAAGGTAGTTTTACAGGAATAGCAGCATTTGCGAAAACGACTGGTATGGAAACTGCTGACGCTCTTGCGTTAACTGAAAGAGCAACTAGAGCCGCTGCCGATGGTGCTGCATTTTATGACCGATCAATCGAGGAAGTATCGGAAAACTTACAATCATTTTTAAAGGGTAACTATGAAAACGATGCTGCATTAGGTATTTCTGCAACAGAAACAACTCGAAACGCTAAAGCTAATGAATTATATGGAAAATCCTTTAAAGATTTAGACGAAGCACAAAAGCAATTGACTTTACTTGCAATGGTTGAAGATGGTAATAAGTTGTCAGGAGCATTGGGACAGGCGGCTAGGGAATCAGACAGTTTTGAAAACCAAATAGGCAACTTGAAACAAGCTTGGGAGGATATTAAAGCTAAGTTTGGTGAGCCAATCCTAGAGCCAGCCGTTGCGATGATTCAAAAATTAGCTGAATGGTTAACTAATGTTAATGTACAACCACTTATAGATGGATTTCAAGCATTCGTGGATTTTGTTGATACAAATGTAATCTCTAAGTTTGGTAATCTATTACCGTTTATCATGTCAATTATAGACGAGGTAAAGAGTGTATTTTTCACCTATGTCGAATATATAAAAGGCTTATTCAGTGGTGAAGGCAATATAGGCGAATCCTTCATGCGAATTTTTGAGTCTATCAAGTCGGTTGCAGTCCCAATCCTCGAAGATGCGATTTCCTTTATTAAAGGAATTCTAGATAATCTCAAACAATTCTGGTCTGAAAATGGAGAGCAAATTACCCAAGCAGTAAAAAATGCTTTCGGATTTATCGCTTCAATCATCGAATTTATCATGCCAGTTGTAAAATTTATTATCGAGGACGCTTGGAATGCCATAAAAAATGTGTTTTCAGGTGCTCTGGATATGATCATGGGATTGGTAAAGATTTTCACAGGCCTTTTTACGGGCGATTGGTCGAAAATGTGGGAAGGAATCAAGCAATTATTCTCCGGTGCTATAGATGTTATTTGGGGACTGTTGCAACTTGGATTCTTAGGTAAGATATTTAAGGTAATTAAGGCATTCGGTGGTAAAGCTGTTGATGTTGTCGTTAATATGGCGGGTAAATTGAGAGGTAAATTCGATGAAATTTTATCTACTGCAAAGTCTAAATTTAACGCTATTCGAGACGCAATAATGAATCCGATAAACAAAGCCAGAGATGCATTTAAAAATGCAATTGACACGATAAAAGGATTATTCAACTTCAGTTTTAAATGGCCGAAACTGAAAATGCCTACATTTAGTATTAGTGGTAGCATGAACCCTATCAAGTGGCTTGAACAGGGAGTTCCGAAACTAAAGGTAAATTGGAATGCTTTAGGTGGGATTTTTACAGAGCCGACAATATTTAACACTAGAGCAGGATTACAAGGTGTCGGTGAAGCAGGGGCTGAGGCTATCCTTCCTTTGACACATAATGTATTTAGTTCAATCGGAAAAGCAATTGCTTCAACAATGCAACCGCAAAATCAGGAAAACAAAATTATAATTCAGCCAGCACCTGTATATCTAGACAATTACTTAATTGGTGAAATTTTATTTGACACAATTGATAGTGAAATGAACTCAAGAGCCGAACTATCACTTTACATGAAGGGGGAGAGGAAATGAACCGTATAAAAATGTGGGATGAACAAGGAAATTTAATTAATTTAGATGATTACGGATTGTTTGGCTTGCGTTTAAATATCCCCTCTCCTTCTTATGTGGTGTCCAAAGAAAGCATACCAGGTAGAGGCGGAGTTATTACATTAGGTCGTGATTTGCAACCTAGACCTTTAGCAGTAGAGTTTAAAATTACTAGTGTAGACTATGAAGGTTCTTTAGTGGTTCGTGATGAAGTGTACAGTTTATTTAGCAAAGGTAACTCTTTTTATATAGGTGAGGAAAAGCAATCATCGAAAAGGTGGCTTGTTGAATGCACAGAGGAATGGACGCCTGACAGAATTAACACTCACACATTTACAACTACAATTCCATTACTTGCAGATAGTGGATATGCAGAGTCAGTAGATACCACATTGACTATGAATTTTGCTCAAATATCGAACAGTCGAGAGATTAAGTACAAACACAGTACAACATCATTTGAGATATACAATGATGGAATAAAAGTAGACCCTCGTTATATGTCATTGATTATTGCTTATAAAGGATCATCTACAAATCTTAAGGTGAAAAATTTAACCCTAAATGAAGAGTGGACTTACACAGGTGCAACTACAAGTAACGATACCGTTAAACTTGACGGTATACGCTCCACTAAAAATGGACTATCTATCTTTAGAAATACGAACAAAAAGTTAATAACACTTGCTCCAGGTTGGAATGAGTTTCAACTTGAAGGAGCGAGTGGAAGTTTTGAAATATCGTTCGATTTTCGTTTTTATTCACTATAAAAAGGATGTGAGGATATGACAATACAATTAAAACGAAATGACACCAAAGATACAATCAGTTATTCTTTGGTTTATGCGGACGGTTCACCTGTTAACTTAACTGGTGCTACCGTCCGTTTTTTAATGGGAACAGGTAAGAAAGTTATTACGGATTCTGTAGCAACGATTAAATCAGCTAGCGCTGGACAGGTGGAATACACTTTAAAAGATGCTGACACGTTGGTTGCAGGGACATATAAAGCGGAGTTTGAAGTAACCTTTAGTAATGGAAAAGTAAAAACATTTCCGAATAATGGTTATATCATAGTGAATATTCAACCTAACATTGATAATGATCAATCCACATACATCGAAGATCAGATTGCTAACAGAGTATCTGATTTACAAGTATGGAAAAACTCCATTCAAGCACAACTTGATCAATTTGCAAAGGGTGATTCTGCACCAGAAGTTGCACAAGCGAGAGTTGAAAAAGACGGTACAACGAACAACACATTAAAGGCTAGACTGGATAAAAAAGAGTCTGAATTTAGTCAAAAACTAGTTGAGCATACTACGCTCTTGGCACAAACAGAGCAGGAAGTAGGAAATGTTGATGGTAGGGTGGATAATATCAAGTCCCTATTTTTTAATCAACACAAAAAACGAGTTAAATTAGAGTTACCTTTACGACATTCTGATTATGCGACAATCATTGCGAATAATGGATATTCCTATATTTATCCGCAAGGCTTTTATGTTGATGAGGTTGCCAATGAATTATTTATTGTGTTCGCACCAACAGAAGGTAGTGGAAATAACTATCATCATTGGGTGTCCGTTTATGATTGGGGGACAGGGGAATATAAATCTTCTTTTTCAGCAGGAACGGCAAATGGTGAGGGGTGTTATGTAGGTTATGAAAATGGAAGAAGGTATATCTATCTTAAAGGTGACAGTGAAACGGTTATCTCACGTTATGACATTACAAATCTTCCATCTAACTTAACACGCTTGATTGCTGACATGACATACAATGTTGATTTAAAATTTCAATTTACAGGGCGCAAAGGAAAGTTTTATATAGAAAACTACACTCCTGCAGTTTCCGCAATTGGACATAGGAATGTTTTCACAAAATATAATAATGATTTTACACAAATAGAAGGTCAACTAACATTCAGTATTGTGGATAGTGGAGATCAATTTTCTTATAGAAACTATTACCCTAAAAGACAAGGTATAGCTGTGGGAGATGGTTTCTTCGTAGGGGGATATGGTGGATTTTATTCAAGTGGCTCACCAATTCCATCTGAATATAGTGGTGTCAAGGTGTTTGATGAAAATGGAAATTCCTTAGCTAGCTCCCTATTAGACCCTTCATTAATGATGAATACTTTAGTTGCTCATGGTATTCCAGCAACACGAATAGAAAATGAGGGTGTTTATGTTTCAAACGAAAACCAAATTTATTCAATGTTTATCACTTCTGACAGATTAAAAAGTGAATCATTGACAAGTGGAATCGTTATTTTTGAAGAGTTTTCTCAACACAAAGAAGCAATTGACTTCAAAGAAGGGGTTGCACCTGTTTTAACATACCCTAAAGATTTAACCGTTTATTATCCACCAAGAATAAATACGAACGGAATGTATAACCCGATCACAGGGGAAAAGTTCAATACACTTAACGACATTGTTACATTTATGGCAGAAGTGGATTGCCGATTGTTTGATTTTTATACATCAAGTTTTGGTGCAATCACTGATTTTTCAGGTAACGCATTACCGAATAGTGTAAGGTGCACCATTTATAACCGTAACAACACATCATTCTTTTATGACTTAAAAGGTGCTTCACTGAATGAATCGTATATCGTGACAGGTACACCATATGTTGCTACACGTATTCAACAGTTAGAAGTAGAATTGGATAATTACACGGTTCCAATGAAAAATGGAGGGTTTGTTATTCAAATGACAAATGACACGCAACTAACTTTTAAAGTTAAGGGAATGGATGGGGTTGTCAGAAGCACAAGTCTTACATTAACTTAATGAATTGTTGGAACAAAGAGTGACATAACACATTTTAAATTTGGCATAAAAAAAGGCCACTGAATTTACTTTTCAGAGGTCTTTTTTAGTCCTTTTGTGATCAATTCTCTTATTGCTTCATTTCGATTTTTTAACCTGTTTTCATACCAGTAGTTTTCAATTTCTTTAAGCATCTCGTTAGGGAATGTTACAAGTACTTGTGTATTTTTCTCTTTATCAACAGCCATATTTTTCACCTCGAAAGTATTATAAGTTATATAACTTATATTGACAAGTAGTAGCATGTCCATTATAGTTGGTTATATAAGTTATATAACTATTGCTCAAGGGGTGGAGATAATGGATATTAGGGTAAATGATACAGCACGACTTATGAATGATGTATTAGTTGTAATGAGTACTATCAATCCTGACATTGAACTTAATTTACTTGAGGTTAGACTTGAAGAGGTTATACATAACTATGAGATTGCGAGAAAGTCAGATAATAAGATTGATAATGACATTTTTGAAAAGATTGACCTTTATTTATCAGCTAGGCAAATTGAAGGTTTATCAAGTGAAACATTGAAGGGTTATAAAATTGAGTTGGGAAACTTCGCAAATTTTGTTAATAAGGCAGTTGTTAAGATATCAACGGCTGATATCCGGCAATACCTTGCTTCTAATCCTGCATGGATGATGAGTACGGTAGATAGTAAACTCTCGAAAATAAAAACGTTTTTCGGATGGTTGGTAAGGGAAGAAATGCTTTTACGTGATCCTTCGGCAAAAATTCCCGCACCAAAGAAACCAAAACGATTACCGAAAGGTTTATCTGTAGAGGAATTAGAAATAGTCAGAGAATCCTGTGAAACATTACGTGAACGGGCTTTAACAGAGACTTTGTATTCAACTGGATGCAGATTATCAGAAATTGCCAACATGAAGAAATCAGATATTAATCTTCAAGAGATGAGTATAAGATTAATTGGAAAAGGTGATAAAGAGCGAATTGTCTACTTCTCAGTCAAATGCCTACTCCATTTAAAGAAGTATCTGTTAAGTCGTGGTGATGACTGCGAGTATTTATTTGTAACTGAGAGAAAACCATATCGAAAAATGACAGGTCGTACAATTCAAAGAATTGTTAATAAGATTGAAAGTAGGGTTAGCATTTCGAAGAAACTAACTCCACACGTATTTCGCCATACTAAAGGTAGTCTTATGATGGAAAACGGAGCAGAGTTGGCAGATGTACAGCATATCCTTGGTCATGAAAATCCAAGTACAACATTAATTTATGCACATGTTTCAGAAGAGCGAAAAAAACAAGCAGATAAAAGATTTCATGTACTATAAAGTCCTATTTCTTTGGGGCTTTTTTATTTTTTTTTAAAAAGAGGTGAGAATACATGCTCTCAATACGTGATTTAAAGGGTAATGAAGAAGGATTAACTGACTTTAAGGAACTAACCCTTAATCGTAAAGTAAATGGTGAAAAACAAATATCTATGACTATATTGCCCACTAAACACAATGAACACTCATTTAACATGGTAGAGGAAGAATCTATTCTAACCTTCAAAAACGAAGAATATGTGATTAAAAAAGTTTCCGAGCGTGGTAGAGGAAACACATATATCAAACGTGTAGAAGCCATTCATAAATTCTATGTAGACATGATTAATAAACAACAGCCTTTAACTCATAATGGATCAATGACGTTAAATGATTTTCTTACCTTTGTGTTTAATGGGACGGGGTACACATTTAGTATCATAGATACTTTTTACGCACAATCATTTGAGAATTTAGGGAATGAAAATCGACTCTCTTTACTGCAAAAGGGATTACAACGTTATAAAGCAGAGATGGAAATTGACGGAACGCATGTGAGGTTTAAAAGTATTGTAGGAAATGATACAGACTTTCAATTTAGATATGGTCACAACATTAAGACCATCGAAAGAAATATTGATACAACTTCTTTAGCAACAGTAATCAGGGGATTAGGAGCGCCTTTAAGTGAAGAAGAAGGGGCAGAGCGTATTACCGCTTATTATCGCAGTCCCAACGCTGATATATTTGGAGAAATTGATTCCCCTCCGGTTGATGATGAACGATTTGCAACTGAAGAATCGTTATTAACAGAAATGAAAGCAAGACTACAAGATACTCCAGAGTTTAGTGTCACGATAGATTTTGTGGACTTACGTGCAGCAGGCTATCCGTGGACAATTCCAAACGAAGGTGACCGTATTTTTACCATTTATGAGCCTATGAATGACTTGTTTTTAGAAACAAGGATTATGGAAATTGATGAAGTATTTGACGCAAATCTTAATCCAATCAAGACAAACGTCACACTAGCAAACTATAAAAAAACATTTGCTGGGACTATGTTTGACAATCTTGATAAGCGATTAAAGGACATTGTTAATGACGATGGAATAGTTAAGTATAACGTGTTAGACGAAGCTATTAGAATTGCCTCAGAAGCAATCAAGAGCGCTCAAACGGAGTTAGAGTTTGAGAATGGGATTACGGGAAGGGATAAAGATAATCCTAATTATTTAACTCGATTTACAAGTCGGGGGATTGGTGTTTCGAGTGATGGAGGACAAACATTTCCTGATGCTATTGTAAGAGGTCAAATAAACACTGAACTTCTAGCAGCTGGAGCCATTCGAACAAATAATATTAAGATTATCGGAGAAGATAACTTGTTTTATTGGGATGGAAACGAATTAATTGCTGTTGATCCTAATAACGCTAATAAGTTTACGAGAATGAAAGCTGGAGAATTTTACGCAAAAGGTTCTATGGTGATTGAGCGTCCTGACGGATACAAATTGGTCAATAATGGAATAGCGAATTTTGATTTGGCGGTACAGTCTGGCGCCCCACAGTATATTGACGATGCTACTTATGAGGATGGGACGCCAATAGTCACCATTCAAGGCCCTTACGCAAGGGTAGCGACTACCGTTTACAGGCGTTTTGATTACTTGGGATTTAAGCATACTGCACGATATCTAAATGTATCTCTTTATGGTAAAGGTGGGGGAGCAGGTGCTTATGTTTATGTGCAGGTGCGTGATGAAAACGGAAACGAACTCGCTACAAACATGACGAATGCAATAGGTGATACGTCCATTGGTTTAAACATTGATTTAGGAACACCTACGGGACAATATAGACATTTTTATATATATTTCAGAACAACGAATACAAGTTATCCTGCATTGGTGCGTATGGCAACAAAATACTTAAGTGGGTGATTATATATGCCAGTAATTTATATAGCAACAGATGAAGAAGGAAATATTGTCTCTGGAAGCACTACACATCCTGATGCGATACCTAAAGGAGAAGGAGAACAAATACCAAATTATCAGTATGAATTTGAACTAACTTGGGAGCAGATTGATGAATTGTGGAAATACAAAATGAGTAATGGCGAATTAGTCCTTAAATAGGGCTTTTTATTTTGCCTAGAATTGAGGTGTTAAAAATTAATGGAACTATTAAAACAAAAAGTTGAACACCTAGAGCAAGAAGTGAACAACCTTAAACAGGAAATCAAAGAATTGGATAAAAGGGTAGATAATCACGATACTTTGTTTAGTAAAATCGAGGTAATTGTAGAAGGGTTGTCTGTAAAATGGACTTCACTAGAATCGAAAATTGAAACAGCAATGAACTCTACAAATGCAACGTGGTCTAGTACCGTTAAAGATATTTTAAAAACTGGTGTCACAATAATAGGTGCTATTGTAGGGGCAAAAATCTTTTTGTGAGGAGTGTAATAAATGTTTGAATTAGCGATAGTAATAGCAATTGTAATTGCATTGACAGAATTTTTTAAAAGAATGGAGTTTATCCCCAAAAAATATTTACCTGCTGTAACCCTGATTCTAGGTTTAGTGGCAGGTCTTTTTTATGTCGATGTTCCCACAATTCAAGAAAAAATCATGTATGGCTTAATGATTGGATTATCAGCTTCAGGTTTATTCGATCAGACGAAAATCATTAAAAAGTAAGGGTGATAAATAATGTACGAAATCACAAGAGACTACATCAAACACGGTAATTCTCGAAGTGGACAAAAAATCAAAAAAGTATTATTTATCGTGAGTCATGACACTGGTAATCCAGGAAGTACAGCACATAACAACCGGAATTACTTTAATAACCAACAACCTAGTGCTTCAGCCCACACATTTATAGATGATAAGTATATCTTGGAGATTATCCCATTAACTGAAAAAGCTTGGCATGTCCAGTATCAGAAACCGACTGATAACCGTATGTTTGGGGATGATTCAAACGATGCGGCAATCGGAGTTGAATTGTGTTGGGGAGGAAAGATCAATTTTCAAGAAGCATACAAAAGATATGTGTGGTATCATGCTCATCTATGTAAGCAGTTTAGTCTTGACCCGAAAAAACACATTGTATCTCATAAGACATTAGACCCTGAAAGAAAAACTGATCCAGATAACGCACTCAATCGTTACGGCATCACATGGGGACAATTCATCAATGATGTTTGTAAAGAACTTGAGCCTAAGCGTGAAGGGGTATATTGGGATGACATGCAGATGAAAGAAGGTCAAATAGGCCGCATCAATATTCTAAAACCTATTAATCTTTGGAAACGTGTTAGCGCTTGTTCTGTGGATGATTGCGAGTACTGCAAAGGGAAACAACCTGAGCTTAAATTCGAGCGCATTTTACAGCCTAATGAACGTTACAGAGTATATGGCTTCGATGGGTATTATGGTGGTCAATACAATGTCGGTGGTGGGTTTTACATCACGAATATGGAAGGTTACGTTAAGTATGAGACACCTTCAAAAAATAAAATTAAAGAATTACAGGATTTTTATAAATAATGTGACAAACTTCACTGTAAACGTTTTATTTTAGTTATATATTTAATTTGAGGATGCGAGAAGTTGAAAAACAACTACACTCGTAAATGTGCCACCTACCTTGGAACAGTAGGTGGCTTTTTTTGTTTATTTAAATAATTTCCCCAATAATCTTCCAGTAGCTTTTCCCGCAATTCGTCTCCCAATTCTTTTACCAACTTTCCCTTTTTTAACAGCATTCACATCACCAAGTATTTTTGCAGTACCATATAAAATGCTTCTTATTTTATTGATTGACATTAAGATACCTCCGATCAGTTTATTAGTAATACTTACGTTTTGATATACTTAGAGGTTTCAAATGTTTTAATTATATTTATAAATCCCAAAAATCCGAAGCCTCAACATTTTTATCAATGATTCTTAATACTTCCAGAACCTTTTGCATTGTTTTTCCACTAGGTATTGAATCCTCAGAAGTTATTTTCGATATTGTATTTTTATTTAATCCACTTTTTTCAGATATCCATTTTTGAGTTATTCCTCTATCATCTATCCATTTACCAAGTTTTGATCTTGGTTTATTAAGTCCCGTCATTATAAACACCTCAAGATATCTATTCCACACGCTTGTACAAAATTCCTACAAAAATAAATTTTAAATACTAAAAAAATAGGAAACATAGACAATCATTCGCCCATAGAATAAACCATACCAACAACCAAAGCAGAAACTAAACTATTAACCAAAGTATTGTTACCTTACTTGTTCAAGCAATAATTAAGTTATTATCAATGTCCACTAAATTTGTTTAAAAGGAGGGTAGGAGAGAAAGGAAAGGGGAGTGCGAGAGGAAAGGAAAGAGAGGAAGGGAGGAAGTAACTGAATGAGTAAATTGATTAGAATATTCAGAATATATAAATTTGATGTAAAAAAAGGAAAAATGAGACACTACTTATCTATCAAAGTTAAGGGGTTTGTCTATGAAAAGTAATGAAACAGGTTGGCATGTACTTGGTAACAAAATTAGATACAAATATGAGAATGCTGAATGGAATCAACATAAGCCTTCAATGGATATTTTCGAGAACATTGATCAAGTAAAAGATTATTGCGGTAATTTCGGGGATTCCTTTGAAAATACTAATTGTTGGTTAGATGTTTACAATTGGAGTTTGATGAATAAAACGAAATTCACTGAAGACATTTATCAATTTATCAGTCATAGAGCGAATGTAGTCCGGAACGGATTTACAAAGGAGATTGAGAACTTTTCCGTTAATGAGGAAATGAAACAGGAGTTGATTGATAAGATAGTTAGTTTTATTCCTGATTTTGTTTTAAATGTTATTGAAGTAATCAATTTCATCTTTTTAGGAGGGCTTATGTGAAAACAGAGGTTATTAACTTCCGAGATTTTATGAGAAATAACCACATTAAAAGCCAAGACAAAAACCAAATAATTGCACACTCCCCAGCGGCAATTGGTCTTGTACTCGGCTCAAGTTTAATTGTACCACAAAAGTTTATTTTATTGGGTTATGGAATGATTTTAGGTATCGGTGGCTTGGCCTTTTTAATGGCTAAATTAGAAAATAAATGGGTTCGAAATGGAAAGCATAAAGAAGCGGATCGAATAGCAAGTCTAGGAAAATTTTTATTCCCTGTCATTGTAATTGGAATTGGAGTTTATCTATTAATCTTCAAGAATCCGTTAATGAACTGGATATTGTAAATGATTAAAAAATACTTGAAAAAGGTAAGACACAGGGATAAATTGTACAATGCTTTTCACACTGGTGAACTATACTATTCCACCAATCGTAACGGACACAACATTTCATCTTTTCCAAAAATACTTGATGTGCGATTCACTGAACAAAGAACACAGTATATTTTTAAGTTACCACATGGAATTAGTCCAAAAGAATTGAAGAAAAAGGAGCATGTTTTTAAGTATTACTTAGGAGAAAATATTGAAATAAATGATGAAGGTCAAGTAATGACTATTTCTGTATGGCAAAAAGTCTTGAATGATAAAGTTCCTTACAAGTATGACGATGAATTAATCAAGAAATTGAAGAAGCATAAATTACCTTTATTAATTGGAATGGATAAACTAGGTAAAACAATTATTGCAGACATGGTTGATAGTCCACATCCATTAATTGCAGGTGAAACAGGCGGAGGGAAGTCTACAATTCTAAGGTCTATTTTAACCACTCTAATTCTATTTAAAAACAACATACCAAATGGATTAGAAATGCACATGGTAGACTTTAAACGATCTGAATTCCACCTATTTAGATACCTAGAGGACATTTCAGTGATTAATAAAAAGAATGACTTCATGAAATGTCTAAACTATCTCAATAAGGAAATTGAAAAGCGTGGGGATATACTTGATGCTTGTGAGGTAACGCATATAGACGAATATAACGTTATGAAGGGTTCTAATCCTAAACCTTATATAATTCTTGTAATAGATGAGATTCATGCTCTACATGGCGATAAAGACAGTTTTGAAATATTACGAGATATTGCAGCAATGGGTAGGGCATTAGGAATTTATTTAATTATTGCTACACAAAGACCAGATAAGGACGCTATTGACAGTCAAATGAAATCTAATTTAACGGTAAGAATGGCTTTTGCACATGCTGATAAAATAAATTCAGATATCACTCTTGGTCGTGGTACAAAAGAGGATGCTTCCAAAATTACGAAAGCTGGACAGTTTATTTACCGGAATAAAAAGGTATTAAAGAAGGCTGAAATTCTACAATCACCATTATTAGAAATTGAAAAGGCAAAGGAATTACTTGAACCATTAAAGATTAGAATTGATCCTCATACTAAAGAGGGAGATATTATTGACGTTGAGGGAGTTGCTAGAGACGCAGAAGCACAAATTGAACAAGAGAATAATATTCCTAAACCTGGACTATTAGGAGGGGAGTGGATTGGCTTTAAATAAGCGAGACAAAGCCATCATTGAAGATTTAAAGAAATTCAGAGTACTAGACCGAAAGCAAATTACACAAATTCATTTTTCCCACTTAAAACAAGCATCTAAATCATGTAACAATGTACTAAAGCGTTTAAGACGTGATGGACATATTGAAGCAGATACACAAACAATTCCCTACAATTATTTCCCTATCCCATCTATAAAAAAGGATTCCACTAAAATACCACACTTTAAAGCCATAGCAAACTTTTATTTACAATTGAATCCCAAACCTACCACATTTGAAGTTGAATGGAAAACAGGAGAGAAAGGCAGTATAGAGCCAGACATTTTCATGATATGGAAAGGTACACCATTCTTTGTTGAGATACAAAGGAATATCTACAGTAAAAAGGTAATGGATGAGAAGTACCAAAGATACGTCAAATATTATTACAGTGAGAAATGGAAAGAAGAACCTTGGCAACCTGAAAATAAAAAGTATTTTCCATTTGTATGGTTTATTACGGATCACATTTACACATTACCATCTAGTCCTGTGAGGATATGGCAGACAAAGAATGTTAATGAATTTACAAAACGATTTTTATTTTAATTTAAGGGGAGATTGGAATGAATAAGAAAAACATGGTAGGTAGAGTTGAAATGGCTATCAAGATGAAGAAAGCAGCGACTAAAGGGAAGGTTTATTTAACTGAGGAAGGTCAAAAGAGACTTGATAAAATTGCGAAGGTGAAAGTATGATAAATAGATTCTTATTAGCTGGAATCGGTCAAGATGAATTAGGGTTGTTACTTGCCTATTCAATTTACCAAGGTAATTTCAAAGACTTGTTAATGATACTAGACGAGATAACTATGAGACGATTTTTAATTGAAAAATAACACATAAAGAAACCACTCAATTATTCTGAGTGGTCTTTTTTGTATTCAATAATATCTTCTATTGTATAAATCTTATCTATTCCCTTTTCCTCAGCTATATTATTCAACTGATCTAACAATGTATTCAATAAGTTTATATCTATACGTTGCATAGTACCTTTTGCGAGTGACAATACAGAACTAGGTCTGGTTTTAGTCTCTACAGCAAGAAAATTACTTGAGATTTCTAATTCATCCAAAGCATTTTGAAGATTAAATTTAATACTCATAAAGCCATCCTCTCCCAATATCTATATACTTCTATTCTACATTATAAACGTTATACGTTACAAGTTTCACTTTTAATTATAAAAAATTCATTTTACGTATTGACGTTTAACTCCTAAGCGTATATACTAAGGTTACAAGTTAAACAACAGGAGTTAAACTCCAAAACGAAATGGAAGGTGATTGAATGAAAAAGTCAATTATGTCTTATGACATCAACTTTACAAAAAAGGGTTTCTACTTTGAATGGGAATTACTTTCAAAGGATCTTAGATGTAAACATTCCCAAATTGAATTTTTAGGTCATTCAGCACAAGGTCAAACAGTTTATTCAACTCCAAAAGGAATCATTGTTATCGTTTCTGGAAAAGGTGATTATGATTTCGAAACTGGTAGGGGATGCATGAAGTATCGAGAGTACAAAGGGGATATTGCAAAGTTAAGTAAAAAGCACGTTGAAAAGTTTAATGAAGAAAAAGCTGAGTATCTTGATTATTTAAAAACTGAAAGTGATGTAAAAATACCTGATTTTAGCAAAATGAAAAGCTTGGTTGAAGCTATATCAGCATATACAAAAGTCGTTGCTGAAAGTACAAATGATTGGAATGCAGATCATGAAGCAATCATGAATTTTAAGGCACAGTTGCATGAATGGATTGAAAGGGAGAAAAGTAAATGAAAACCAAAATTGTTATGTGTGGTCTATATTTCCTTTTAAACCTTGCTATTTTACTTATTGTTGCATTATGAAGAGTACAATTTTAAGTTAATCAAATAAAAAATAAGGGAGCATAGTCCCCCAATAAAATCAAAGGGAGAGATTTTAAATGAATAATGTTAAAAAGCAAAATTTTACAGCTTATGGAACTTTGGAGTTAGATATTTCTACAAAGGTGAGTGCAGTTAATGAAACTGGTGCATATCGTCAAGCAGCTAATGTAATGGACGATATGGCAATTGGGGCAGTAATGCTGACTGTTGTTTTAAATGATGGAACTGTGACAACATTTGAAGTACATAACTGGCAAACAAAAGGAATCGATGCTGTTTACGGTCAAAGCGAATAAAAATTATTGAAAGGTTGTGGTGGGTAATGCTTCGGAGAACTATTCAAAATGAATTGAATAAGAAAGAGATTACTCACGCTATGCTGGCAAAAGAAATCGGGGTAACATCTTCCGCAATCTCAAAGTTTATAAATAATACTCAAGAAACATCATTCGAGATAGTTCTTGCAACTATCCGATTTCTTTTTCCTGATAAAGAGGACGAGTTAATGATTGAGTACATCCAAGAAATTAATAAACCGTCTAACATTTATCCTTCATTAGAGTATTTAGCAACACATCGACGTATTGAAGAATTAGGTCAACTAATTGAAAAACAAGCTACAAATAAAAATGCAACCTGTCAAGAATGGCTAAGAATATATTCTTTTTTTTACAACTGGCAAAAGAACTTCAGGGATATTTTAAGAACGGATCAATTGAAGAAGATTAGGGAACTAAAAACAAATGAACCTGAGTTGAAAATATTCATTCGCTTAATGGAAATGTACGTATTTTACTTTGAATTCAAGTATTGTGTGGTTCAGGAATTCTCAACTGGTTTATATGAGGAAATTAGTGCCTTAGAAAATAACTACATTAAGAGGTCTTATAAGGCGAGATATAGCGAAATGATGTCTTATATTAACCTGAAGGTTTATAACGATCAAATCAAAGCGAGAGACTTTGCAGAAGAACTCTTGAAAGTGAATATTGGTAGGTGTTTCACTGGATTTGCTTATTTTATTAAAGGTTATTCTTATCTTTACGAAAGCTTTGATAAAACCGTTAATTATCTTCAAGAAAGTTATAAGCAATATCACCAGTACTACGAATTATATGCTCTCGATGTTGATGAGAAGATAGAACTTGCTCACATTCTATGGGACAAGAAAACAGAACCTAAATATCCATTAAATCAAGCGTACCTTCTTATTAAACAAGGTAACAATGAACAAGCACTAATAATCCTTGAAGGAATTGAATCTGAAGAAAAAGAACCACTAGTTCAATTTCTAAGAGGTTTAATATATAAGGATTCCAACATCATGCTACAATCAATGATTTGCTTACTAAAAAGAGGGGATACATTCCTAGCCAACTTACCAAAAGTCGCTCTGCTCCAAAACGGCTTTAGTGAGGATGTATTAACAGACCTAATAAACCTCCATATTAGATAAGCTTGAAAGGAGGTGAAATACATTGAAAAAGTTTGTAGCAGCAGTATTAGCAGTAGCACTTGTATTAGGTTTTACATCACAAGATAATAATCATAGCGTTGATCCTGGAACAGGTGGACTTTCTCCTAAGAGCATCATAGTAACTGAAGAAGTTTAATTTTTTACGGGGCTACTAATTTCGGTTAGTAGTCTTTACCTTTGAATATGTCTAATACCTCGTATTTAATGCCTATTGATTGAATCTGAGCGTTTTATTATTGTTTAGGTGTAATTGGTCTAGTAGGTGATTTTTAGAATTAAAACAACTGTATCGAACTCCTACGGCTTCTGAGAGAATGTTTATTTTTTTACCTATTGAGTCATAAATTAATTGTTTCATGAATATACTAATAGTTTAGTAGCCCCACAACCTTACATTTGGTAAAATAGAGGTATTATCAAATGTTCGGAGTGAGTGTATTGAGCAGGAGAAAAGCTTCAGTTTATGCAAGGGTTAGTACAAAGCATGAAAACCAATTATCATCTATGAAAAATCAGGAAAAATACTATACTGAATACTGTTCTAAAAATGATTTTGATATGGTAAAACTCTATGCAGACGAGGGTTTATCGGCCACTAGTCCTAACAGGAAAGAATTCCTTGAAATGATATATGATGCCGGATTAGACTTCTACACAGAAAAAAATTCAAAAGAAATTCTTTATTTCAAAAATTCGAATCGTACTCCTAAGTTCAATTGGATTATCACTAAAGACGTATCACGTTTTTCTCGTAATATTGACTCTATGAAACTGGTCAAATTATTGAGGGAAAAAGGAGTCTACATTCTTTTTGAAAATGCCGGATTTAGTACTGAGGATAAGGGATGGGAACTACGATTAAGTTTATTACTTACATTTAGTCAACAAGAAAGTTTAGATCGTTCTGATAAAGTGGCATTCGCATATAAACAAAGAGCAAAAGCAGGTATTTATCATCTAACACAAAATCTATACGGATACAAATATAATAAAGAAACAAAGAAAACAGAAATAGTCCCTTATGAAGCAGAAAATGTTCGTACTATGTTTGACCTTTACATCAATCATGGATATGGAATGAAGAATATCTGTAATTTTTTAAATGAACGTAACATTCTTACTCAAAATAATAAGCAATGGACTCCACGTAATATTAGAAGGTTATTCCGAAATGAAAAATATATCGGAACAGTCATTTTAAATCGATACACTAATACTGGAATCACTGGTTCAAATAAGAAAATTGAACGACCAAAAGAGGAATGGGAGATACATCCTAATGCAATACCTGCAATTATAGATGAAGACACCTGGAATAAAGCACAAGAAATAATTGCTGAAAGAGTAGATGTGCAAAAAGAAGGTAGTCTCAAGGGATCAAGGAAAGTAAAAAACATTTTTTACAATAAGTTATTTTGCGGTAAGTGTGGATCTCCTTTTGTGAGAGTATCGTCAACAAAAAAACGAAAAACTGGAGCAATTGTAGAACATAATTATATTTGTCGAAATCGACGTTTTTACCACTCATGTGACCAAAAAATGATTAGTCACAATGTACTTGAAAGAAAAATTAATAACTATGCTAAAAATGAACTATATCTAAATTTAAAGAATAAAGGGGAAGCGGTTTATAAGATAGCCACTAATGAAATTTTATTATGGCAAGCGAAATTGAAAATAGCAGGTGTTACGAGAAAGAGGATTCAAAAAGAAATAGATGAAAAAAACTCAAGTATTCAAAAATTAATTTCATCATTCTTAGAAAATGAAAATAGTAGTCCAGCGGTTATATCTGTCATGCAGGAAAAAATAGAACAGTTAAAAAATGAAGTAAAAACATTAGAATCTGATTTGATACAACATGAAACAATTTCAATAGAAAACCAAATAAATAAAATTAAAAATAAGCAAGAAAAAATTACAAAAGCATTGCAGAAAGAGGATTATACATTTGATGAAGCAATGGAGTATATTGCGAAAATTGTAATTGATGGTAAGGAAGTTAAATTCTATACTGCGGTTCAAGAAGGATTGGTTCCCCATAAGAATCCACCATTGGATAGAATTCCATCTGATCCTAACAGAATACACGAACTAGCGGATCAATCTATAAATATGATGGAAGAACTTCTGGAATATGTTAAAAGTAAGAAATAATCCCATGAAATAAAACATGGGAATTTTCTTTAACGAAAATAACTTGCTAATGGTATCACCTAGTAAAATGGTTGAAGCGCAGGTGCAGGCGTATGAGTTGGAAAATGACAAGCCCCCAACAGAACAAGATTTAACAGATGATAAATATCTTAAAAATGGCATCCCAGCTTGTCCAAATGGTGACACCATTACAATTGATGGAAACGGAAAAGTTACACAAGTTGAAAATACAGCCTCTACTCAACCATAAAGGTTTTACCTTAATCGAGGCTCTAATTGTCCTATCAATTGTGATTGTCATATCCTCGATAAGTCTTCTGCAGCTAAGACCACTACATGAATCAAAGAAGATAGATCATTTTTTGGAACAGCTGCAAAATGATATTTTTTACAGCCAACAATATGCAATCAGCCATAATGAGTCAACAAGGCTTTATTTCAGTGTAAGCGGCTCATATTACGAGCTTAGCAGTGCAAAAACGAATGATGTGATATTGGTTCGAAAGATTGACCCAGCGATTCGAATCATTATCACTACACTGGGGTCGAGGTTGGTATTTACAAGTAATGGGAATATACAGCGTTCGGGGGAGATCTTGTTTTTGTATAAGGATAACAAATACACTGTAACGTTCTTGTTGGGAAAGGGTAGGTTTTATGTTAGTAAGGAATAAGCGAGGCTTTACATTAATTGAGATGCTCCTTGCAGTCTCGATTTGGCTTATGCTTTGTGCAACACTCCTTCCCCAGCTATTGCTTATCATGACAGAACGAAAAAACACCGATATCTATAATATGGGGAGACAATTATTATCAGAGGAGCTCAATAAGGAGTACAACGGGGATGAATCAGATCTAGATAGGATCATAAAAAACGGGGTTACCTATCTGTTTTCAAAGACATTTAATGAGGAGTTGCAAAAATGGGAGCTTTGTATAACATGGGAGGACAAGCTTTCCAAAACGTACGAAAGATGTGGATACCTAAATGGTGAGTAATGACAAGGGTTTTACTTTAGTTGAGATGTTAGTAACTTTTTCAATTCTGCTAGTCATTCTTTCATTTATTTCACCTTTCCTTAGTGTAGTGTTCCGAGATAATAATGATCAGTTCAATAAACTCGAATGGCAAATATTAATTCAACAAATGAAAATGGAAGTCCGTGAAGCAAGTGAAATAACCGTATCAAAAAATACTTCAGTGTTCTTTAAAAATCCGTCTGGTGAGTTAGTGAGTTTCGAAAAATACAATGACAAAATAAGAAGAAGGGTAAACGGAAAAGGTCATGAGGTGTTGCTTCAGCAAATAACTGGTGTGACATTTGAGTCGAAAACAAATGGTTTTTTAATTTCAGTGGTAACAGTAGATGGGAAAACGTATCAAGCCGTTATTTCCGCATTCACAACAGTGGAGGTTAAGGAAGCATGAAAAATGAACAAGGTTTTATTCTTCCGGTTACAATTGCGATTTCTTTTTTATTTTTTCTTGTGTTTACGTTTCAAGTAAATGCGTATATGACGGAAAAAGATTTTTCAAAGGAAACAGAGGAGATATTCATATTGGAGAACCTAATGCAACTAGGAGTTGGGGAAATACAGGATACATTAAAGGAGGATGTAGAAAGCACCGGAGAAACTGGTTTTCTCGACTTTCCAAACGGAACAATATCGTATACTGTTGTGCCGTTAACGACCACAACATCTCAAATTACCATCTCTTGCACGACAAAGGAACAGCGCAAATATAGTGCGCGCTTTGTATATGATTATGAGAAGAAAGTGATAGATTCTTGGATTGAATTACGTTAAGACAAACATGGATGTTTTTGTTATAATTTATAAAAATCGAGTGGACGTATATAGCCGCATTTTTAGGAGAGTAGAGAAATGAAAGCCGTTTATTTAACAGGATTTATGGGAGCAGGAAAAACAACAATCGGACAAAAGCTTGGGCAAGTCTTAAATATGCCGGTTGTTGATACGGATCAATTTATTGAAGAAAAGATAGGAAAAAGAATTGTTGATATTTTTTCACAAGAAGGTGAGCAAACCTTTCGAGGCTATGAACGCTCATTTCTAAAAGAAATACCAACAAATGATATGGTAATCACAACCGGTGGAGGAATTGTCATTCAAGAGGAAAATCGTCAGTGGATGATGCAAAATGGTCACGTCATTTTCTTATATTGTGACATTGAGCAAATTTTTGAACGTGTTCAGTTTGACCCATCTCGACCATTGTTTGATTCAGAGAAAAAGGAAAATACAAGAAAACTATATCGTGAGCGAATGCCTTTTTACAATGAGGCACATTATAAGATTGACACAACCGATAAAAATCTAGACGAAGTTGTCGACGACATAGTGTCGTGGTTACATTCGCAAAAAAATGGAAATAATAATATCACTGAAGCTTGAATAAGGCAGGTGTTATTATGTCTACAAACGATTATGTGAAGTTTGTGACCCAACAAATAGTCAAGACTTTAGACCAGCCAAAAGAAGTGCGTAAGGCGACACGCAAGCAGCGTAAGGAAGAACAACCACCATTAACCAATCGCTGGTTTGGAATCATGCCGCTCGCTGTTTCCCTTATGTTCAAAAGAAACAAAAAAGAAGAGAGCTGACAGCATATGTGTCAGCTCTTTTTTTACAAATAGCTTCAGGCGTCATCGGCACTCTTGTCAAAGCCAATCGCAAACGAAAGGTAAAAAGCCACCTTCTGCCAGCTACTCTTATGCTTGTCGGACAGACGCCTTACGTATTACTAATTAATACCAGAAACCGCCGCCATACGGGTAGTATGGGTAATACGGTGGACGATAATATGGATATCCGCCGTAGAAATACGGATTAAGAAGGGTACTCCCAACAAGTCCTCCAACTAATCCACCTACCAAAGGTGCTCCCCAAAAAAACCGTTCCTGTCTGCCAAATCCATATGGTCTTCTATATGGTCCCATCTAATTACCTCCTGTTATTATTCTCCCACTTCGGGCACGGGATATTTCTTTCTACCGTGATTGGGCTAGAATTGCTCCTTATTCTTGCCTCACTAACATGGATATGTAACCATAGGCTAGAAGTCGTGGGCGTTTGTCTACATTTTGAAAATTATTTCGCAAACCGGATTTCATGGATTATCGTTTCTATTCACAAGAATTTGTTAGTATGATAGAGTAATAGGTACTTGTAAAGATAGGATGTTCAAAAAGTCCGGTGAAAATGACACGTCGAAATTCTGCGTAAACTGCTCCATGTACATTGTGAATTACCTGGTTATGCGCTTGCGTCTACTAGATTATTCAAGATGTAAATTCCTCAGCGCAAGGCTGCGAGGGAGTTAACTCAAGCAGTTGCCTCGCTCCGGTACTCAAAGCAGCGCCACCTTGAACTTTCGACGCACAGGATGTGCTAGTGTCGACAAGACATGAGGCCGTGGCGTTTTTGTCGACGCGGTCCCTTTCATCCGCCTTTTTGAACCTTTATTTAAAGGTAGGAGTGACAGGTTAAATGACTACAAAAAATGAAAAAATTGTTGATCAATTGAATCGACCTCTACGTGATTTGCGCATTTCTGTCACAGATCAATGCAATTTCCGTTGTTCGTATTGTATGCCTAAAGAAATCTTTGGGGATGATTATCAATTCTTAAGGCAAGGCGAATTATTATCCTATTCTGAAATAGAAACGTTGACACGAAGCTTTGTCAAACTTGGTGTGCAAAAGATTCGCTTAACTGGTGGAGAACCGTTAATTCGAAAAAATGTCCATGAACTAGTTGAGCGTTTAACTCATATAGAAGGTATTGAAGATATTGCCCTCACGACAAATGGCATATTCTTACCGAAATATGCAAAGCAATTGAAAGAAGCGGGCCTGCAGCGTGTGAATGTTAGCCTTGATGCGATGGATAACGATATTTTTAAAGGAATGAATGGTCGTTCCGTTGGAGTGAAGCCAGTATTAGCGGGAATTGAAGCAGCACAAGAAGCAGGACTTCATGTGAAAATGAATATGGTTGTCCGAAAAGGAAAAAATGACTCGCAGATTCTACCAATGGCGCGGTATTTTAAAGATAAAGGAATCACGCTTCGTTTCATCGAATTTATGGATGTTGGAACGACAAACGGTTGGAATTTTGATCAAGTCGTTTCGAAGAAAGCGATCCATGACTTAATCCATAGTGAAATGCCATTAGAACCTGTCGATGCGGATTATTTTGGAGAAGTAGCGAAGAGATATCGTTACGTAGGTACAGATGTGGAGATTGGTTTCATTTCATCTGTTACAGAGTCCTTCTGCTCAAGTTGCACCCGAGCACGAATATCGGCAGATGGAAAGCTGTATACATGCCTATTTGCAACGGCTGGCCATGATTTAAGATCATTAATTCGATCAGATGCATCCGAAAGTGAGATTGATGAAACTCTTAAGTCGATATGGCAAGTAAGACGTGATCGGTACTCTGATGAACGAACAGAGGAAACTGCGAAGAAACGTAAGAAAATTGAAATGTCTTATATAGGTGGGTAAATAGAGAAGAGGTGCAGAAATAGATATGCACCTCTCTTTTTTATGCAACTCAAGCATGGGATCTCTCGGTTCTATCTGACCTTACTAACCAACGGTGGATAGCTATCTCAACTAATGTAATAACAAGGGCTGTTAAGATTGCGCCCCAAAGGGTGACTCTCGCACCATCGTAGAACAAGGAAAGAAAATATACTACAAGGGCTGCAGTTACAAAATCGGCAATATCTGTCATCACCGTAGTATCTCTTCTTAGCATCGCTTTCTCCATAAAATAACCAAGAATGGCTAACAGTACACCAATACCAATTGGCTGATACCATGCAACTAAATCAACACTATCGAAAATGCCAGAACAAATGGCTACAATTAAAGGTAATAAAATTAATTTCATAATAAAGTTAGTCACGGCATTCACACCTCCTTTACCTCGTATTTTTCACATAATTGATGGATTATATGTAAAAGCACTATCGGTCTGTTTCCACAACGGTAATATTTTTTACTCGTTCAGTCTCTGGTTCAAACGTGATATTTACAAAAACACCGAATTCACGATTATCCTGCTTCAGCCAAAGTTTGAAACGTTCAACATACATTCCGTTTTTCTTATGTCTACCAACATGTAAATAATCAACAATTTGAGCGGAAGGATAACGTTTCTGTGTCTCCTCCATCGCAAGTTTTCCCCATTTTGCATACTCTGGGACTGGCTTTTTTTGCTCAGCTGAAAAAGCTGCAGAATCATTGTCGATAAAAACAGTTGGAGTTAATAACAAACAAAAACTACAGCCAATCAATATTTTACGCAGCACATACAGCACCTCACTTTTACTTTAGGAATTCCCTGCATTAGGAAAATTTATGCAGTTTAATGGAAAGCTATGGTATTATGAGAAAAAAGGGGGAGTGCTAGTGTGCAGGCTATTTAAAATGTCGATTGGATTTCTTTTTTTACTTGCTCTGATCGGCTGTAGAAATGAAAACAATCCTGCTAAGAAAGCAGATGGTGTGCTGACTCCGGTCAAACAAAATGAGAGAAATTCGCAAATCATTAGTTCACTCGGGTTCGATACACTTTTAATGTACGACCTTAACATAAAAAACGAAGATATAAAGATGATTCATGTTTGGGTAGAGCATTTTAAAAATGGAGAAAAACAAGAAGATATCGTACGAGGGGCAACCGCAACTAACGAAGATATGACGTTGTCTGCTGCCAAAATGAATTTTAACATGGATGACACTACATATGCCCAGTGGACGTTATCGATGACCGATGGCACAGGTTCTACCACGTTGCAGTCACCAGTTATGGAAGTTGATACATCAATCGGCACTGCTCAATCTCAACTCAATGACAAAATACATATTGAAGCAGAAAAGCCCCAAGCACTTGCGCTAATTGTGAAGAATGGCTCTAAAGGCATCAGAGTTGGCTTGGATGAGGATGTTATTGAAAACACAGTAAAAGAAAACGATGAAGTGTATGTTGTAAGGGTAATGATTAGTAAAACAGAGGAATATGAATAAAAAGCGATCTTATATCGGATCGCTTTTTTTGTTTGATCATTCTGCATGATTTGGACATTCTACGTGCATATTAACTTTATGTGAAAAGTTAGCTGGTAGGAGGAAAATCATGCGGAAACGAATTTTTATTTTTGCGATTTTGCTACTTAGTTCATTATTGCTTGTCAGTTGTAAAGGAGACGACAAGGCGAAAGAACAAGAGAAAAAAGAAGATCCAAAAGCAACCAAAATTCAACAAGCCGACGAACAAATCATGGATCTGGGCTCTTTAGGCTTTACAACAGAAGACCTCGTTAAAAATTGGAACGAAGCTCAAACAGAAATGAAAGATTCCGATAAAATTGAACAATTGAATGTAAGAAATGGAGAATTCAAACACGATGTCAACAACGGAATGATTCTTGAAGGAATCGTAAATGAAACAACAAATGAAGTCGTTCGTTTATCAATCGTGAAAAAAGACGTTGAATCAGACAACCTCAGCACTACGTTAGATAAATATGAAGACACAATTGCTGCATTCTTCTTATTGGTTGCCGTCACAAACACAGAAGAGGCAGTCAAAGAAGAGGATATTGGAAAAGTAACATATAAATTGGGACTCCTTCGTGACAAGGATAAAAAAATCAACGGAACCGCAACGCTGAACAACATTACGTATAAAGCCCAGGAGAATGAAAGAGGGTTAGTAATATCAGCGTTGGAGAAGACGGATTAAATGAAAAAACCTTGGAAGGATTGTTCCTTTCAAGGTTTTTTCAACATTATTCTCCTTTTTCTTTTAACAAAACTGTCTTTAGTTCTTCAACAACAGCATCAAATTCATTGCCTTCAGTTTCAATGCCATGTGATTTTGCTGTTTCGAGAATTTGCTTTCTCCTAGAATCTGGTTTCATTCGTAGTTCTTCGTATTTATTAGAGGAAGGCTTTATTAACTCGGGTTTCTCCCTATACGTTTCTTTAAGTTCTGTTATAAGGGCTTCCTCTGATTTACCTTCAACTTTAATTCCCGCTTCTTTAGCCTTCTCTTGGAGCATTATAGAACGAATTTCGGCTTGAATTTCCTCTGAATCCTTACCTTCAGTTTTAATACCTAAATCCTTTGCTAGATTGTTTGTATAATTATCAAATTGTTCACTCTCCCTAGCTTGGCTACGAAGATCACTCGTGGAATCTGAAGTTGTTGTTTCTTCGGTAGTTTCATTTTCCTGTTCGTTCATACTTGAGTCCTTCACTCTAGTATCATCAGAAGGTACTAAAACCTCGCGTTCTTGTTTGACGTCAATATCTGTATCTTCACTTGCTAATACGGGTATTAATTGTGTGGAGCCTAAACAAAGTACAACGATTATACCAGTTATCACTATTCCTTTTTTCATTGATTTCACACTCTCTCCTCTCATCTGTTATAAATAGTTAAACCAAATCATTCGACATGTTACATCTTCACTATTTCCATTGTTATATACTTTTATTACTCGGAATCTAAATTCAACATTTTTTTGTCACGTTATCAATATTATTCCCTCCTTTGTTTTTTATGTGACCATTTTTCCAGTTGCTAAATTTTATATAGTTTTGAAACTCTCTGAAGTCCTCTTTGCTTAATCCGTCATCAATTGCATTTTTTAAGAGCTTGGTCCACTCTTGATCAAGTGGTTCATTAGAATGAGGAATCGTTCTTTCTTCTCCTAATAAAAATTCAATATTTGTATCGAGTGGCTTTGAAATCTTAGTTAAGAATTGAATAGAAGGATTTTTTTGTACATCTCGTTCAATATAGCTTAAATATGACTTTGAAACTCCAGCGCGTTTTGCAAGCTCTGTAATCGTGAGACTTTTCTGCCTTCGTAATTCTTTAATCCTCGAACCGATCATCTTCCTTCTCCTTCGTTAATTTGAATACTTACACGTTCATTATAAGGAACTTATTGTTCTTAATAAAATAATAAAATAGTAAGGAAATAAGAGATATTACGAGAAAACGAACGATATACGTTCTTTATTAAGAAAAAATGACTGATTTTGGGATTTTTCAAATATAAGACTTATGGGCTATACTCACATTGTAAGTTCGTTACAAAGAACATAAATGAACTTTACTAAGTACAGTTCTGGTTGATCTCCTTATCAATACATAAGGATTCAATATAAAAATTTATAAGAGAAAAAGAGGAGGAAACAAAAATGAGTTTGAAAAAGAAATTAGGTTTAGGGGTAGCATCAGCAGCACTAGGATTATCACTAATCGGGGGAGGAACATTTGCGTACTTCAGCGACACAGAAGTATCACACAATGAATTTACAGCTGGTACATTAGATTTAGCAGTAAACCCATCAGTTGTAATTGATGTTGAAAACATCAAGCCTGGAGATATAATGGTTCGTGAATTCCTATTAGAAAACAATGGTTCTTTAGATATTTCATCAGTTGATTTAGCTACAGCTTATAACGTTGTAGATGCAAAAGGTGATAATGTTGACGACTTTGGTAAACACATTAAGGTGCTATTCCTTGAAAATGCTGATAAAACAGGTGATGGTTGGGTTATCGGAGATTATAATGATGTAATTGCAGAAACTACATTGTATGATCTTCAAAATATGGAACCAGATGCAGTTGAAAACGTACAAGGCTTCTTTACCCACTTATTTGGATTAAACGGTGAAGGTGATGGTTTAGAGAATGGTACTAGTGACCAAATGTATGTTGCATTCGAATTTGTTGACAATGGTGCAGATCAAAACGAATTCCAAGGTGATACTTTAAAACTAGATTGGACATTTACTGCTCATCAAACTGAAGGGGAATTAAAATAATATTTCATAATTGAAAAGGGGAAGGGGATTCTATCTCCTTCCTTGTATACATACTAGTTACAATAATCTTGTGAAAAACGTTATTTATAGGGAGAAAAAAGGGGAAACGAAGATGAGTATGAAGAAAAAATTAGGACTAACTGCCGCAACAGCTATTCTAGGATTAGGACTTATTGGTGGGGGAACATTTGCTTATTTTAGCGACACTGAGGTATCAAATAATTCGTTTGCTGCTGGAACATTAGACTTAGAGCTAAAAAGTACTGATGACAGTGCATATGTTGATTTAAGTGTTGATAATATGAAGCCAGGTGATTGGACAATTAAACAACTTCGCTTATATAGCGAAGGTTCACTCAAAATTAAAGATGTAAAAATGAACGTTGATTACACAGTGTCTGATACAAATGGTGACAATGCTGGGGAAGATTTCGCAGATCATATTCTAGTAAGAATTAGTGAAAATAGACAAAATGGTCCAGTTGTACTTGATTGGACACCACTTTCTGAAATTGAAGATTTAGTTGTTGCTGAAGATTTAAACTCTAAAACAGGTCCATTAAATAATTCGGACAGACAAGTATTAATTTTCAACTATAAGTTCGATGATAATGGTGCGGATCAAAATAAATTCCAAGATGACAAATTAGATTTCCAATTGATTTTCGATGCTAGTCAACAAGATGGGGAACTTAGATAGCTACTAATAGGGGAGGAGAGCCCTCTCCTTCCTGTTTTATATATATTTATGAAAGCATAGCACCTGAGTTGTTTTCATAAATATATATAAATCCAGAATTGCGAATTTGAAGGGGCTGAGATAGCATTGCGAAAAACAAGTAGATTACTAAGAGAAATGAATAAAAGATATAAAAAATACAAAATCATATTTAAGGCTGCCCTTGTATTTTATATTCTAATATTCGCTATGAATTATTTTACTTCAACAACAACGGCATATTTCACTTCTAAATCACAAGGTAATATCTTAATTACTGCAGGTGAATGGTCGCCACCAGATAATAGTAATCTTGTATTCCCTGAGCCAGCTAACGATAATCTAAAAGCATGTCCGGCAGATATGGAAGTTATTTTAAGAAATACTGGAAGCGACATGACGACACAAAGTATTTATGAAATATATTTCACTTCAGAGAATGGAAAGCCTAAAAATCAAGGTGAAAAAATTTATGAAGGTGTTATTCCAATTCTAAAAAGTGGAGAAGAGATTACGTTAACACATAAAACAAGTAATGAAGGATTTTATGAGTTTAAAGCTATTCAAACGAATAAACAGTTTGATGATGCATGGAGCAAAAAGAAGCTCAAAGTAAAATGCATGAACAACAATTCTAATCAAAATGACAATTCTAATGAAACAATCGAAGTTGAAACGGAAGAGCCAGTTATTGAAAAAACTAAGGAAAATAATATAGAACCTGAAAATGAACAACAAAGTAATGAAGTATCCAGTGAGGAACCAACAGAAGTTACAAATGAAGAAGCAACATCTGATGGGATGGTAGGAACAACTGGTGATTCAACTGAAATTGCGAATGATATCATAGATGATAATAAAGAGGAGAAGGATGAATAATGAATAAAAAGAAGGTAATTAAGAAGTGGATTAATCAAATTGTCACGAGCTTGCTCGTACTATTATTAATAGGGGTAGCAGCTTTGGTAGTTTCAAATAAAATCTCAGGTGGGGAACCAACAATTTTTGGTTACCAACTTAAAACTGTATTATCAGGGTCAATGGAACCAGGAATCAAAACAGGATCTATTATCGCAGTAAAAACAGGCGGAGATATGACGCGGTTTAAAGAAGGTGACGTAATCACCTTTATGGAAGAAGATGAAAAACTCATCACTCACAGAATTACTGAAGTCCTAAAAAACGAGAATCAAGTGATGTATAAAACAAAAGGGGATAATAACAATACAGAAGATATTAATCCAGTATTAGCTCAAAATGTAGTAGCCGAATATCGTGGATTAACGATTCCTTATCTTGGATATTTTGCTGATTTTGCAAGTTCAAAAAATGGAACAATCATATTAATGATAGTCCCAGGGGTTTTGATCTTCCTATATTCTATTTTCTCACTTTGGAGAACAATTTCAAAAATTGATATAAGCAATAAAACAAAAGATGCTATCGAAGAAACAAAAACTAATTAAGGATCAATATTCTTTAAATATTGATCCCCTTCTAGGGAAGGAAGGGAGCAAATAATGAAGTTAGGTAAGAGTTTTATTAGAATAATATATTTTATGACAGTGTGTACTCTTCTATTTTTTTTTCTAGCAAATCAAGTTAAAGCATCTCCATCTAACAACAATAAAGAAATAGATATCAATACAACACCTGAAAAAGTATTATTTGATGTTGATAATTTTAAACCGGGAGACTGGGCAACTAGAACATTAATCATAAAAAATAGTGGTACTGAGGATTTTAACTATTTAACTTCAGCAGATCGAAAGTCAGGATCGAAAGAATTGTATGAGGAGTTATTTCTAACTATTTCTGATAAGAATGGAGATATTTTCAAAGGAAAATTGGGGAATTTTAAAAAAATAGATCCTAGACCAATAGTAAGTGGTCAACAAGAGGAACTAATATTTACGGTAGAATTTCCTCCACATTTAGGGAATGAGTACCAGGGTTTAGCAACTGAAGTGGAAATGAAGTTCTATGCAGAAGGTACTTTAGGTGGAGTCCTTCCTGTTGATGGACCTAAATTGCCTGAGACTGGTACTAACACCTTTAATATACTAATTGCTGGTATAATTTTAGCTTTAGGTGGAGGTTTTATATTTTACTACCTGAGAAAACGTTTAAGATCGTGATTGATAGATATTTAATTTAATAGGGAGTATATTCGTTCGTGTATTCTTTATTGAGAATGAATAAAAGCGGATCATAGGATATATCTGAATAAGTTCTCAATATTAACTTAACTTTATTAATGATGATTTGCGAGGTTTCCAATGAAATTTATCCTCATTTTGCTAGCTTTTTTAAATCTCATAGACGCATTTATCACCCATTTCGGAATCCTTGGCGGCCATATATCAGAAGCCAACCCGTTAATGTACACAATATACGAAATCCATCCGGTCTTATTTTTACTTATAAAAGCAATGCTTTCTTTATGTTTGATTTCACTTTATTTTATCATTCGTATCCCAGTGAACCGATTAATTCGTTCTTTATCCTATGTAGCCACTGCTTTATATGCATATGTTTTTATCCTCCATGGCTATTGGATTACTCAAATTTTCTAAATGGAGGAGTCTCTATGTATACAAAAACATGTTCAAGATGTTATCGACCATCTTTTAGGAGCAGTAAACAAGGTAAATGGAACTGTCCAATTTGTAATCATAATCTCGCAACATTTCGTGCCCGTGATGCTGGAGAAGCATATCCTTCATCATTACAGAAAAAATACCCAATTCCTCAACAATCTGAATCCCACAGTAATACCACTTTCGATACATACATATAAAATAAAAAATGCTTCAGGCAACCAATGTGCCGAAGCATTTTCTATTTATTATCCATCTTCCATTTGTTGAATTCTAAGAATGATCGAAATTCCTCTTTGGAAACTCCTGATTTCATTGCCTCGCGTACTAGTCTAGTCCATTCTGAATCAAGTTCTACACTTTCAGGTTCTGATTGTTCATGGAGCAATTCGTTGACTGTAACTCCTAATACTGTAGATATTTTTTCAAGAAATTGGATAGAAGGGTTTGATTGGAGATTCCGTTCGATTGAGCTCAAGTATGATTTGGCAACTCCAGCGCGATCTGCTAGTTCAGATAGGGATAATTGTTTTTGCAAACGAAATGTTTTGATACGTTGACCAATCATTCTTTCTCACCTTCCTTCATATACCTATTATAGCATATAACGAAGTAAATGTTTTATAACAAGAACACAAAAAACTGAAAAATAAAAAGGAACCCGATAATTTAGGTTCCCTCGCATCCTTATGTTTCCAATCCGTAGCTTCAAAAGGTTATTGTTATATGTATAGATAAGGTCCGTTATGCTGTTTTACTTTGGAGGAAAGCTTGAATATCCTGGACGCTCATTCCCATCTCCACTGCTTCTAATATAAGGTCGATCCAATCTTGATCCAATTGCTCATCTTTGTTTTGTACTTCATTTAACATTTCGTTTCCTCCCAAAATACAATTAGTATTCCAGGCAGTCCAGCCGTCTTAATTGTTACGTCCAATCTTAGACCTGTGACTTTGCGTCCCTATTTTTCAATAGGTTTGCCTTTGTCTGTTCGAATGTTAGCCGTCTACCTAAAACGATAGTCTCTTATGTATAGAACCTTTGTATTACATTTAGAAGTATAAAACATGAAAATGAAATTTTCTGTAAAAATCTGTCGATGTCAAAATATTTACAAAACACGAAATATAGTTCGTCCGACCAATCGAATTTTAGTAGTTTTACTCTATTTATGTAGAATAAACTCGAATTATAGGGATTTAGACCTATAAAATGTAAACTTAATGAAGTGGTTGGTTAATACATAGTGATATTCTAACCAGGTTTTTTGTAAAATTACCAAAAAATTGTAAGGAATTTGTCGAACGATTTCTTTTAAAATACCCTCAAAAAAATAGTACCTACCCTCGGAAGGTGAGGATAGGTCAATTTTACATCGTGTTTTGACAAAGATAAAACAACCCGCCATTGATAATTTCGACAAGAACTTTCGGTTCGTATTGCTCTTTGAGTGCTTCTTTTTCAATTTCATAGCTTTCAGGTTTTTCTTCGATGCCCTCATAAAAGGAATTTAGCAAGGCTAAATCTTCGTCCCAGCGCTGCCTTGCTTCATCTGCCCAAGAGTGGTCCTGAGTTTCAACATACCCTCGCACATATTGCTGGAGACGGTTAATTCCACTTTGTGGCTTAACAAGCGGTGACATTGTATACGTATGATCAGGTATCTTAGGAGTAAGCGGCAACTTTTCAACTTTTTCTTGGAAATCTTCAACAATGATTCCATTAATAAGCTGTAACCCGAGTGACATCAGCACATCACGCTTGCGGTCACTCTTGTATGAAATTTTTACATTCAACCCAAGCCACGGGAAAAGAGGGGTATTCCCTTGTGCACCGGGCGGTGATTGCTGATACAAGCGTATATAACTTGCGAGCTTTTTCGTCGATTCAAAAATCTGATGTAAACGGGGGGCACCAAAATGAATAAAGTCGCCCTTCACATTGTCAGGCGTTTGATCCCGATCTGTAATTAATGTAAGCTTCATCGGATTTGGAGTTCCGCCTGTTTTTTCAACATATGTCCAATAAAAAGGTCGATTCATTAATTGCTTATCTAAATCAACGGTTAATTGTACGGTCATATATCCGGGATGACGTTCAAGAATTTCACAATGGTTTGAAACAAAATAATTCTCAAGAAAGTTAACTATTTCCTGTTGCTGCATGCTGCTCACCACCATTTTGTTCTTCAAAGCTTATGATAGAAGTTAAATTTTCCATCTTAATTTTCATTTCACCCTCACTCCGCGAACGAAGCATGATATCCTGAATATGGTCTTCGATGTTACCGAGATCCAATCTTGTTAGGATATCATCCAATTGTCCAATCACACGCTCAAACAGATTAATTTTTTCATATAATAGCTTTAAAATATGCTCTTCAACCGTGTTCTTTGTTGCGAAATTATAAATATGAACATCTTTTTCCTGGCCAAGGCGGTGAATACGCCCAATCCGTTGCTCAAGCCTCATTGGATTCCAAGGGAGGTCATAATTAATAATGTGGTTACAGAATTGTAGGTTAATTCCTTCACCACCAGCTTCTGTTGCAATCAAGACCTGGAACTTACCTTTAAACAATTCTCTCATCCAATCTTTTTTCCCGCGTTTAAATCCACCTCTAAATGGAACAGATGAAATTCCATTCTGTTGCAGAAACCATTGTAAATACATTTGGGTTGCACGGTATTCGGTGAAAATGATGACTTTATCATCGATTTGTTTGATTAATTCAACCGCTTTTTCAGCCTTAGAATTTTGTGTAACCTGTTCGACCTTTTTCATGAGGCCCATCACCATATCCTCAGGGACCGCGCTACTTCCGTCTTCATTCTTTTTCTCAAGCATTTTCTTCAACGTAAAATATACAGCCTCTCGACTACTACAAGCCTCTCTTTGTAAGGTTAAGATTGAGAACATACTGGATGCAAAGCCTGAAAAGCTAGACCGATAGGCAGAAATGGCATCATATAGTTCCTGTTCAGTCTCAGAAAATTCAATTGGCACTGTTTCCACCTTGCGTTTTGTCCACTCAATTCCTGTATCGTCACGGCGATTGCGGATCATCACCTTATTCACTAATTCTTTCAAATGCTCATGGTCATCGATTGAACGACTCTTCTTTCCGAAAGATTCCTCAAAATTCTCCTGATTCCCTAAATGCCCAGGCTTCAGCAATGAAACAAGATTAAAAATTTCATCGATCCGGTTTTGAATCGGAGTAGCGGTTAATAGTAAACAAAACTTCTTTTTCAGGTTTTGAACAAATTCATAGTTTTTTGTTTTGTTGTTTTTAAGCTTGTGAGCTTCATCGATAATGATCAAATCATAATCCTGTTCATACACAATTTCACGATGTGGGCTTCTTTTTGCCGTATCGATAGACGAAACAATTACATCATATTGCTCCCACATATAGCTCTTTTTTTGCTGGACCGCTGGAATGTAAAACTTCTGATTTAATTCTGATGCCCATTGTGACACAAGGGATGCTGGAACAAGGATTAATACCTTCTTTACCAGTCCACGAATCATATATTCTTTCAAAATAAGGCCGGCTTCTATTGTTTTTCCAAGTCCAACTTCATCTGCTAAAATGGCTTTTCCGTTCATTTTTTCTACCACTTGCTTTGCAACTTCAAGCTGATGTGGTAGTGGTGTTAGCTGTGGTAAATGCTTAGGTGCCTGAAGTCCTTCGAATTCAGGAATCGACTGGTGTTTTTCTACTTCGTATGCAAGTTTATATAACTCCCAGTTCGCCCAAGGACCGTCATCGTCAATTCGTTGCAGAAAGTCACCTTGCCACGACTGATCAAATTCAAAATCGACATTCATAAAATTACAGTCCTTTCTCAGTTGAGATATATAATATAGAAGAAAGTAAGGTTTTTCTTAAAATCCGAACGTTTTTCCAATAAAATAAATTAATGTTAAGAAAATAAGTTATTGCTCAAATCTCAAGATGATGGTAGGATGAAGGTAGTTCGAAAACGCTTCTCTACGCTATTCAGTAGGGATTAGCAAATTAGATTAAATGATAAAATAAGAGCTTTTGGGCTTGGACATGATAAATTTTCCATAGTCATTTCGTTAGTATTACCAAAAAAATGAAAAATATGAAGACCGCGAATGAGAACAAGGGGAGAGACTACATCTATGTAGCGCCGAAGGAGCAAGCAAGCCGATTGTGAATCTCTCAGGCAAAAAGACTCTTGTTTGACGCAACTCTGGAGAGAGCCGATAAATTTCAGGGCATTAGAAGCAAGAAGATCGAGGAAGTGAAGTTTTGAGGACCGGAGCGTATTAAATAATACGTGAGGACCGGAAAAACGAACTGACGAAGAGATTCGCCGCTTATAATGATCTGAATGGCCACCAAAGGGGCAAACCTAATTGAACCTCAATTAGGTAAACTTTCAGGTGCAAGGACAGAGACTTCACAATGCTGTGGAGTTTATCTGTCCTTTTTTGCATTTTCAGAATCTTTCGCTTATGGCGCAAAAAACCAAATAGCTTTTTAAAACGATGAATGTTAAGGAGGAATTCGGTTGTCTGAATTAAAACGAACACCATTATTTGATGAATATCAAAAGCATGGCGCCAAAACAATTGATTTTGGCGGATGGGATCTTCCAGTCCAATTTTCAAGTATTAAAGAGGAACATGAAGCGGTTCGTACAAAAGCAGGTCTTTTTGATGTTTCACACATGGGTGAAATTGATGTGAAAGGAAAGGACAGCTTAGCTTTTCTCCAAAAAATGATGACAAATGATGTTTCACTTTTAAAAGATGGCGCAACACAATATACAGCAATGTGCTATGAAAATGGTGGAACGGTTGATGACCTATTAATCTATAAAAAATCTGATGACCACTACCTACTCGTTGTAAATGCTTCAAATACAGACAAAGATTTTGACTGGCTTAAACAGCATGTCTTTGGTGATGTGGATGTCGTTAACATCTCGAACGAGATAGGCCAAATAGCAATTCAAGGGCCACTAGCTGAAGCAGTATTACAAAAGATTTCGAACACTGACTTAAGTGAAATCAAGTTTTTTAAATTCCAAGATGATGTTGAAATCGCTGGAAAGAAAACACTTGTATCAAGAACAGGATACACAGGCGAAGATGGTTTTGAAGTCTATTGCCACGCTGAAGACACAGCTGCGTTATGGAATGCTATTTTAGAAGCTGGAGAACCAGAAGGTGTTTTACCATGCGGACTAGGTGCACGTGATACATTGCGATTTGAAGCAAATCTTGCGCTTTATGGACAAGAACTTTCAAAGGATATCACGCCAATCGAAGCAGGAATCGGTTTTGCGGTTAAGCCGAATAAAGAGGCCGACTTTATTGGTAAAGAAGTATTAAAACAGCAAAAGGCTGAAGGTGCTCCTCGTAAAATCGTAGGAATTGAAATGATCGACAAAGGAATTCCTCGACATGGCTATGAAGTTTATATTGAAGACGAGCAAGTGGGTGAGGTTACAACCGGAACTCAATCGCCAACGCTTCAAAAAAATATCGGTTTAGTTCTTATTAAATCAGAGCATGCCGAATTAGGAAAAGAAGTTGAAGTTCAAGTTCGTAAAAAACGCCTTAAAGCGGTAATAGTAGCAACGCCATTTTATAAGCGACCTAAAAAATAAACGGATAATTGGGAAAGGGGTACATCAATGAAACATCGTTATTTACCAATGACGGAACAAGATAAAAACGAAATGCTTCAGTCAATCGGCGTATCTACAGTCGATGAGCTTTTTAATGATATTCCAGAAAGTGTTCGATTTAAAGGCGAATACAACATCAAGAAGGCAAAATCAGAATCAGCTTTAATGAAGGAACTTTCTGTACTTGCAGCAAAAAATGCTGATTTACGCCACAATGCGTCTTTTTTAGGAGCAGGTGTGTATGATCACTACATGCCAGTAATCGTAGATCATGTTCTTTCACGTTCAGAATTTTATACAGCATATACACCATACCAACCAGAAATTTCTCAAGGTGAGTTACAAGCCATTTTTGAATTCCAAACAATGATCTGTGAGCTTACTGGAATGGATGTAGCAAACTCTTCTATGTATGACGGTGGAACTTCACTTGCAGAAGCAGCGATGTTAGCTTCAGGACATACAAAAAATAAAAAAGTCCTAGTTTCACAGGGAGTACACCCAGAATCAAGATTAGTACTTGAAACATATGCAAAGGGTCAATACATTGAGGTTGTTGAAGTTCCAACAAAGAACGGTGTTACTGACGTAGAAGCATTAAACTCTCTAATGGATAAAGATGTAGCTTGTGTTATTCTTCAATATCCAAATTTCTTTGGTCAAATTGAACCATTAAAAGAAATTGAAGCAGTTGCTCATACAGGTAAAAGCATGTTCGTTGTATCAAGCAACCCGTTAGCACTTGGAGCATTAACACCTCCTGGCAAGCTTGGTGCTGATATCGTGGTTGGGGATGCACAGCCGTTTGGTATCCCAGCTGCATTTGGTGGACCACACTGTGGATATTTTGCAGTAACATCAAAACTTATGCGTAAAGTACCTGGCCGTTTAGTAGGTCAGACAGTAGACGAACAAGGAAAACGTGGCTTTGTATTAACACTTCAAGCACGTGAACAACATATTCGACGTGACAAAGCTACTTCAAATATTTGTTCGAACCAAGCGCTTAACGCATTAGCAGCATCGGTTGCTATGACAGCATTAGGTAAAAAAGGTGTAAAAGAGATTTCAACTCAAAACATTCAAAAAGCCTATTATGCTAAACAACAATTTGCAGCAAATGGTTTTGAAATTGCATTTGAAGGGCCATTCTTCAATGAATTTGTTGTAAAAGTAGGTAAATCAGTTAAAGAAGCGAACGCTCGTTTATTAGAAAATGGAATTATCGGTGGATATGATTTAGGTCGTGACTACCCAGAATTAGAGGGTCATATGTTAGTAGCAGTTACTGAGCTTCGTACAAAAGAAGAGATTGATACTCTTGTAAAAGAATTGGGGGATAGCCATGAATAAGCAAGATCAACCATTAATTTTTGAACTATCTAAACCAGGCCGAATTGGTTATAGTTTGCCAGATTTAGACGTACCTGAAATCAACTTTGCTGAAGTTATCCCTAGTGACTATCTTCGAGTAGAGGAGCCAGAACTACCGGAAGTATCAGAATTAGATATCATGCGTCACTATACTGCATTGTCCAAGCGTAACCACGGGGTGGACTCAGGATTCTATCCATTAGGTTCATGTACAATGAAATACAATCCGAAAATAAATGAAAATGTTGCACGATTCAATGGATTTGCCCACATCCATCCATTACAAGATGAAAGTACTGTCCAAGGTGCAATGGAATTAATGTATGATCTTCAAGAACACCTAAAAGAAATCACTGGTATGGATGAAGTTACCCTTCAACCAGCGGCTGGTGCCCATGGTGAGTGGACTGGATTAATGATGATTCGTGCGTACCACGAAGCAAACAATGACTCAGCTCGTACGAAAGTAATCGTTCCAGACTCTGCACATGGTACAAACCCGGCATCTGCGACAGTTGCAGGCTTTGAAACCATTACAGTAAAATCCAATGAAGACGGACTAGTTGATTTAGAGGATTTACGTCGCGTAGTAGGACCAGACACTGCGGCATTAATGTTAACAAACCCTAATACATTAGGTCTGTTTGAAGAAAATATTCTAGAAATGACAGAAATTATTCACTCTGCCGGTGGTAAAGTGTATTATGACGGTGCAAACCTAAATGCGGTTTTAAGTAAGGCGCGCCCTGGCGACATGGGATTTGACGTTGTTCACTTAAACCTACACAAAACCTTTACTGGTCCACATGGCGGTGGTGGCCCAGGTTCTGGCCCAGTTGGTGTGAAAGAAGATCTCATTCCATACCTTCCTAAACCAGTACTAGTTAAAACAGAAGAAGGTTATCAGTTTGATAATAACCGTCCACATTCTATCGGACGCGTAAAACCATACTATGGAAACTTTGGAATCAATGTTCGTGCATATACGTACATTCGTTCAATGGGGCCAGATGGACTTAAAGCTGTAACTGAAAATGCGGTTATCAATGCAAACTACATGATGCGTCGCCTAGAACCATATTTTGACCTACCATATGATAGACATTGTAAACACGAATTTGTCATTTCAGGTAGACGTCAAAAGAAATTGGGTGTTCGTACATTAGATATCGCAAAACGATTACTCGATTTTGGTTATCACCCACCAACTATCTACTTCCCATTAAATGTTGAGGAATGTATGATGATTGAACCAACTGAAACAGAATCTAAGGAAACACTGGATGACTTCATCGAAGCCATGATCCAAATTGCAAAAGAAGCAGAAGAGAATCCAGAGATCGTTCAAGAAGCTCCACATACAACAGTTGTAAGCCGACTTGATGAAACATTAGCAGCTAGAAAACCTGTTTTACGATATCAAAAACAATAAGTATATATAGAAGGGACTCGTCCTAATTTGGATGAGTCTCTTTTTTACCATTAATTACCGTGATATAAACTGTTGAAAAATATACGTAGGGCTGATAATATAGATTAAGTCATCACGACAACGTGATTGATTGAGTCACAACTTATAAAGAAGAAAAATACTTCTTAAAAAAGTTGTTGACATGAAATGTTGTTTGATGATATATTATTAAAGTCGCTTTTGAGCGGCGCTA
>NZ_JCAXEW010000021.1:0-88397 GCF_059759275.1 Ferdinandcohnia sp. GQ5 | reverse complement strand
ATATCGGACACAAACCACATTTATCGGACAAACCCTTAGTACACTCAGGTTTAAAAGCCTTCCGGTTCATCCGGAAGGCAGACTATCTAATACAGTTTTTGGGTTATCGGACAAAAATGTGAATATATCGGACAGAGTTTCCCAGATATCGGACATTGCCCGAATTTTATCGGACATAATTCTAATTATATCGGACACAAACCACAATTTATCGGGCAGACCCTTAGTACACTCAGATTTAAAAGCCTTCCGGTCCATCCGGAAGGCAGACTATCTAATACAGTTTTGGGTTATCGGACAATTATGTGTATATATCGGACAGAGTTTCCAGGATATCGGACATTGCCCGAATTTTATCGGACATAACTCTACTTATATCGGACACAAACCACAATTTATCGGACACAAACCACCCCTCTTCCCAAGTTCATCAGCCATCTTACAAACCTACAAAAAAATCCAATCCCCTCAATTTGTCCGAACGTCTAAACCATACCAACCCTCGAATAGACTAATAGAAACCATTTAGAAATGGGGTGACAGCATGTTTTCAGCTGATGGAATGCAGACGTTTGAGTTGTTTTCCGGTACTCATCTCGTGACGCTATTCATATTCATGGTCCTTACCTTCCTATTAATCGCCCTCAGAGAGAAGCTCGGCCCTTATCAGTCAATCATCAAATGGACATTTTTCAGCATCTTGGTCGCTAGTGAAGTGTCACACCAAATTTGGCTAGTCGCTACCAATCAATGGGAAATCGGCTCCCTTCCGTTACACCTTTGTTCAATTAGCACTTTTATTTGTATCTTCCTATTCTTAAAGCCTGGTAAAAAAGCATTTTACCTCGTGTACTTTACAGGATTGCTCCCACCAATTCTAAGCATGGTAACTCCCGAACTATTCCATGACTTCCCGCATTATCGCTTCCTAAAGTACTTCCTTCATCACGCCACAATTGCTTGGTCCGTACTTTATTTCATTTTTTACGAGGGCTATCGTGTACCGCGAAAAGCTGTCTGGACCGCATTCTTACTCCTTAACCTAATCGCTGTTCCAATCTTTTTTATCAATCTCCTTCTCGACACAAATTTCTTCTATCTCGCAAACCCAACCGAATCCACAACGATCCTGTCCTATTTCGGTTCCGGCATTACGTATTATCTAACAATTGAAGTCGCTGGTATCATCGTATTTCTCATCACCTACTTCCCGATGGCGATTTGGATGAAAAAAGAAAAAAGCCATTAAGTCATTTGACTTAATGGCTTTTGGGACAGAGGGACAGGTCCCTTGGCCCAGACTGGGACGAGGGACCTGTCCCCGCGACCCAACTGAGGAGACTCGCGAACTCAAACACAGACCCACTATGTTCCCCAGCACACTTTCACCTCAAATCCCAGAGTTTTGCATGGGAACTAGTTTGTTTTGTACGGCGTAGATAACAACTTGAGAACGGCTTTTGACGTCGAATTTTTTGAATATCTTGCTGACATGAATTTTTACCGTTTTGTCACTGATGAAGAGACGATCCGCGATTTCCTTGTTGCTCATCCCTTCCACCAAGCATTGGAGAACTTCCATTTCCCGCTCCGTTAGCACATTTTCCTTTGGCTGCTCCTGCTGCTGTTGATGGAAATTGAGGAGCTTTTTCGTCATAGATGGATGAATCACAGACTCGCCTCGTGCGACAGTACGAATCGCTTCGACGACCTGCTCTGATGGTGCATCTTTTAGCAAATACCCGTCAGCACCCTCGCGAATCGCCGCCATGAAATACTCGTCATGGTTGTGCATGGTCAGTACCAGTACCTTGATTGATGGATATTTTTTCTTCAGGATGCCTGTCACTTCTACTCCATTTTTTTCAGGCATATTGATATCCATTAAGATCACATCTGGTTCGCACATTGGTACATTCTTTAGTGCATCATCACCTGAAACCGCTTCGCCGACAACACGAATGTCGTCCTCGAGCTCTAATATATTTCTAAGTCCGTCACGTAACACAGCATGATCATCCACCAGCATAAGCTTGATCAATAGTACTACCTCCTTCAAGTCCCATCTTTGGAACAGTTAATGTGATATCCGTACCTTCGCCCTCTTTAGAATCAATTTGGAGGGTTGCATTGATTTTTTCCGCGGCGTCATTCATATTTAAAATGCCAAAATGAGGGTTGTTTTGCGCCTTGACCATTGCCTGAAACAGTGAAAACCCTACGCCATTGTCCTTGATTTTTAAAACAATATGCTCCTTTTGATAGCTTAACAGAATTTCAATTTCTGTGGCCTTTGCATGCTTGATTGTGTTTTGCAAACTCTCTTGAAAAATGTCAAATAATTCCTTTTCAACCATCGAGCTGAGCGGAACTTCTTGGCCTCTTATATCAAATGAAAACTTGATATTGTATTCACTTTTTACCATTTCAATTCGCTTTTCGATCGCCGCTGACAAGCCAACCCGTTCGGTCGGATACGGTCGCAACTCGTAAATAGATTCACGAACTTCTCGTAAACTAAGTCTTAATTTATCCATACTTTCTACGATAAGTTTTCTCGTTTCCTCAGGATTTCGATTGAATTTTCGTTCGGCTGTTTCTAGCTTCATGACTGCACCTGCAAGAGTCTGGGCAACCCCATCATGAATCCCCCGTGCAATCCGGTTTCTCTCCTCGAGAATTATCCGTTTTTCTTTTTCTTCTATTAAAAATCTTGTCTTTACCGCAACTGCAAGCTGGTTCGACAGTGTAGCAATCGAGTGGATCTCGTCGTCCCCAAAGCTACGTGCACGACTTTTTGCAACCACGAGCATTCCAATGGTTTCATCCTCGACGACCATTGGTGAATACACAAAGGCCTTCATATCTTTTTTAAAGAATTCATCAATGGGGCCAAGCTTTTTTACCCTGTCCTGATAAACAATAGGCTGCTTTTTTCCATCAAAACGGGCCAACGCTTCACCTGTTAAGGCATCCTTTGGAGTGACCCTTCCATCATAATACAAAATCTTCCACACATCATTTTCTTTCACCCAGAGCATAAGAGCTTGCACATCTACGATTTGAGAAAATGTATTTTTAAACGTCTCAATCCACTCGGTTGAATGAATTTTCTTATTCACGCCTGTTGTAATTGCAAACAGCGCATTTAAGCGTTTCTTTTCATTTTCAAGTGTGGAGATGACCGAATACAGCAGAGAAACGGCCACCAATGGCGAGAAAAAGAAGAATAGGGAGAACACATCAACAATTCGACCACCAAGGAACACCATAACAATCCCATATAGCAAGGAAATGAATGCACTCCCCAACTCTGTTAAAGTCTTTGCTTTAAACATGTAAAATGGATAAGGTTGTGGACGAATCAGCAAGACAAAATCAACAATTAAATTATTTATCATAAAAAAGAGTGCAACAAAAAGACCATATGTAAGGATAGCTGTCAAAAATTCACTGTTCGTTGCAAGAATCTGGGTGATTGTTGTTTGTTTTATGATGTAGTTTGCAAGAAATACACTGACTGCCAGCTGAGCTGGGTTAAACAGGACAATTCTCAGCGGACGTTGACGAAGGATATTAATAATTAATACGATTGTTACATAAATGATAATTGGATACGATATCCCAAACAACTCTTGCATAACAAAGATAAATGGAAATGTAATCGTCGTGGAGCCTCTCAAGAGCTGGATCGGAAAATACTCGATTAACGCTAAAAATGCTGTAAGTAATAGGAGAATCGCAATTTCATCGGTTGGTTCAATAATCAATAGCGAATACCCCACAACCGTCCAACCAAGTATTGAAATTAATATCATATAGATTTTTGCATAGTTCTCTCTCTTGTGAGAGGACACCATTGGAAGCTTCACACTTCTCCCCCTTATCATAACGTTCAGTAAATTTTTGTCCGTTACTATTATAATAAGTGTACTGTTTAAAAATAACAAATCATACCAATGTAAACGAATACACAAAAAAACTGCATAAAAACCCAGACTAGTCGAATGGCTTGAAAACCACTGACCAATGCTGGGTAACCACAAACAACTGAAATGTTTGTGGAAACAATTATGCCAAAAAAACACAAAGTTTTCTATTACCCATATTAATTATTTCGATACGCCAAAAGTAGTAGAGCCTGTAATTTTATGCACAAAAAAACTGCCACCCCAAAAGGTAGACAGCGTTGAATAGGTCCCTTGTCCCAATTTTATGTGTTGGCTTATTCGATTTTGGCTATGCTGTAGGTGAGCCTTTAATATCGTCAGCTATGTCTTTAATAAATTTCTTCATATCTATATCTGTACTTCCTTCGCCTTTCATAAAAGCACGAATTAACGCTCTTCTAACTTGGTTCTGATCAATCGAAATATCCTTACTCGAAGATTTAGGCTCCAAATTATGTTCACTCCTAGCTGGAAAAATACATATGTTTCGAACTCTGTCACAGCGAAGGATGGAGACACCTCCGCGTAGCAGAGTTCGATAAGTGCCTAAGTGGCCAGGCACTATGGGAGAAAATGATTTCTTGGGGAGTTTGGATGGAGAAACCAACTCCGCCAAGTAATTTACTATACATGTACGCTGAATACCCCTTTTTTGCGACTGTCTTTTGAAAAAACTTTCTAAATTTAAGTAATATGTGCAGACCTTCCTAGTCCAAAATGCCAATTCATTCTATTTTGCGGTATAATAAAAAGATATGATTTCATCAATCTAAGCAACATGGGGAGTGAGACTAGCTTGCTTCAAAAAGATATTCCAAAGGATGCGGTCATGCATTTTTCCGAAAAGCTACGGGGCATGATTACATTCGACAATGAAGTTGATCGGACACTAATTAAAAAAGGACTAAACCTCTTCCGTCAGGGGAGTGTGTATAATGTAAAATACAACGGGCAAAAGCTTGAAGGACGAGTTCAGGATGTCACACCTGTTGATGTTGCACTTGATCTTGACTCACTAGACGCAAGTAGCTGTTCGTGCCCAACCACGGGCTTTTGCCGACACCAGATGGCTTTGTTTTTCTATATGTATGCCAGTGTTGACCGAGTCGGGTCCCTGCTTGAGCAGTGGAAAGAAGGCAGCAAACCGAAGCCTACTCTTGAATCAATTCCTATAAAAAAAGGTAGTATCCTAGAGCGTGTGGAATACAAGGAAAATTCACTCGAAAGCTGGCTTGCCCTTTTTGACAAGGAATACGAACGGTTTGAATCAGGTCACCCAGAAAAAACGATTTACTTTTTCGCAACGCTGTACCATTCTTTTTTCCAAACATTAAAAAGGAAAGCTCCTTATTCTGAGGAGTACAAGCGTCTATTTCATATTCATGCAGCCCTTTTTTGCATTCGAAAAACAGTCGAGTTGCTTGATCAAATGGAAGTGCGAAACTATCAGGTGGATACGTATATCAAGCCTTATTTTCATAATTTCACAGACATCGTTCTAGATCATTCCTTAGAAATGAAGAGAGTGTCACTGCCATTTTCGTTTGACGAACTCCTTGAAGAAAGCATCCAACCGGTCCGTGAGACACTGCTTTGTCAGTCGATGTTTCAATATGAGCGCATGCAAATGTATCGTTTGCTTTGGGCGACTTTTTTTAATCGAAAAAAATGGATTGAAACCGAGCAGAGTGCCCTGGACACGGAGCATCAAGCACATCAGATTGCTTTTGCCCATCTTCACTTTTTACTAAAGGATGATATGAATGCAATCGAATCAATGAAAAAGCTTGGACACGAGGCAACACCCTATAGTTTCTGGTGGATTTCCTATCTATCCGAATCTAAAAATTGGGACCGAGTTCGTCCTTGGATTGGCTATGCATTAGAAGGCATTCGCTCGTTTATTTTTGGCATCCAAAGCTATGAAGGACGCCGCCACATGACAAGATTGTTTTTACAAAACATTATGCCGTACGCCGAGGAACAAGATGATACGGTTTATATGGATGCCGTAAAAAAACTCCTCCCGTACAGTTATGTCGAGTACAATGACTATTTGCTTGAGACGGAGCAATTCCGAAAATGGGTTGAACTGCAAATCATGCTTGGCTATGATATCGATGAAATAGACCGTTATATTTTAAAAGAAATTGAAAACCACGATCGGAGTGCATTGTTCCCTCTTTATCACCAGGCCGTCGCAAAGGCGATTGAGGGTAAAAATCGGCCCAGCTATAAAAAAGCCGTTAAATATTTGCGCAAGATCCGAGCTCATTATAAAAAATGTAAACAAGAAGATGTGTGGGAGGACTATATTGCGAGACTTGCCACGATGAACAAGCGATTACGTGCCTTCCAACAGGAGCTGTTACGGGCTTCTATGATTTCGGATTAAAGGGGTGAGATGATGGTAATTGGAGAAACATTTGTAATCCATGCAGAATGGGTTGCGGACAATGGTTTTTATATTTGGTGCACCACAGAAGATGGCAACGAGCTTACAGCTAACAATTGGAAGCGAAATCTCTTTGCTTGGCATGAGGCCACCTTTTACGGGACCTTCCTCGAAGAGAACAACTTTCAACATCACGATGCCGTCCTTCTTTCACCCTGGCAGGCATTTACCTTTTTTGGAGAGTTACCGGTTAATTCCCTGATCGAAGTAGAGCTTAGCGAGAATGCACAGCATTATCACACCATTTCGAAAAGCTTGTTGCCACTTATTAAGGAAGGCGATTTTATGCCCGACTTTGATTATTGGCGTAAGTCTGAGCATTTTGGCTGGAAACCGATTGGCACTGAGGTAACGGGATTTGCGGAGGAGTGGTTTTCTGAGGCAATCACCGATTGGATTCAAAGTGATTCCACGCTTTCTGACGCCTGGCAGGAAATTGCCTCAACCTTCCCGCTTGTAAAAAGTACCGCTGGCGCTGAGTTTGTCGTTGATGAAAACAATTGGCTTGAACGGATTGGCTGGAAGGAAGATCACACCCCATTTGATTGTCTCATCCAAATTGAGGAACCGGAAATGGACAATGGCACGTGGAAGCTACAAACTGTGCTTCGAAGCAAAAAAAAGCCCTATAAGACGCATTTGGCTCTACCTAAAGAATGGGCGCCTTTTGAGGAAAAAATCACGAGTGACCAGGAGATGTGGTGCAAACTTGTGCCATGGCTTCGTGATGAGGAAGGAATCGTTCACGAGTTAACTGAGCGCCAAGCCTGGGACTTCTTAACGGAAGCAAGTTCAAGGCTCATCGATGCCGGAGTTGGAATCCTGTTACCAGCATGGTGGCAAGCAATCAAGGACGCTCAACTTGCAATTAAGGCGAAAGTAAAAACAAATTCAGGTGCCGGTCGCCAATCATTCGTTGGCCTGCAATCCATCGTCAATTTTGACTGGCGTTTTTCAACAAACGGTGTAGAGCTATCCGAAGAGGAATTCATGTCACTGGTGAACGAGCAAAGACGATTAATCAATATCCGTGGAAAATGGATTAAGCTTGATCCTGCATTCATCAAACAGGTTCAATCGATTTTAGAACGTGCGAATAAAGAAGGGCTCCATATCCGTGATGTCCTAGAGCAGGAACTACTATCACTTTCTGAAAAAGCTGAACATGAAGAACAGGAAGCAGCACGAGCATTTGCAGGCGTTCAAATTGAACTCAACCGCCATCTGTCGCAAATGATTACGCAGCTAACGGACATCAAGGAGATTCCACAAGCCGTCATTCCAGAGACCTTCAAGGGTGAGCTTCGTCCATATCAGCAACAAGGTGTCGACTGGCTCTTATTTTTACGTAAGTTCGGTTTCGGGGCCTGTCTTGCCGATGACATGGGACTTGGAAAGACGATTCAAATGATTGCCTACTTTTTAACGGTAAAAGAAAGTGGTGCCAAGCCTTCACTAATCATTTGCCCAACATCTGTACTTGGCAACTGGCAAAAGGAGCTTGAGAAATTCGGACCGGATTTACGCGTCCACCTTCACTATGGATCGAACCGCTTGAAGGGTGAGGAGTTTACCCAGCAGGTGAATGAAGCTGACATCGTGCTCACCTCTTACGGATTGTCCCATTTAGATGAGGAGGAAATTTCCTCTTACGACTGGGGTACGATTTGCTTGGATGAAGCCCAAAACATTAAAAACGCACAAACGAAGCAATCACGAGCGATCCGCAAGCTAAAAAGCGACCATAATATCGCATTAACCGGAACGCCAATGGAAAACCGACTGACTGAGCTTTGGTCGATTTTCGACTTCATTAACCGTGGCTATTTAGGCAGCCTTGGTGGATTCCAAAAACGATTTGTGTCACCAATTGAAAAGGATCATGACCAAGAAACAATTGCTCAACTGCAGCGCTTAATCAAGCCATTTTTACTAAGACGTACGAAAAATGATGAGGCCGTTGCATTGAATTTGCCGGACAAGCTCGAGCAAAAAGAATACTGTCCGTTAACAGTTGAACAGGCATCGATTTATGAACAGCTCGTGAAGGATACATTGGAACAAGTCGAACAGCTTGCAGGCATCCAACGTAAAGGGTTGATTTTAAAAATGCTTGGGCAATTGAAACAGGTTTGTGACCACCCGGCACTTTATTTAAAGGAAGCTGCTCCGAAAAATGTTGATGATCGATCTGCAAAAATGGAAAAGCTCCTTGAATTGGTCGACCACATTCGGGACCAGAACGAGAGCTGTTTGATCTTCACCCAATATATTCAAATGGGGGAAATGATTCAGGATGTGCTGTCAAAACGCTTTAATGAACCGGTGCGATTCTTGAACGGAAGTGCTGCGAAAGTACAACGTGACAAGATGATTGAAGGGTTTCAAAACCGGGAATACAATATCTTGATTCTATCACTCAAGGCTGGCGGAACCGGATTGAACTTAACAGAGGCAAACCATGTCATCCACTATGATCGCTGGTGGAACCCTGCCGTCGAAAACCAAGCCACTGACCGTGCCTACCGCATCGGCCAAAAACGCTTCGTCCACGTGCACAAGCTAATTGCAACCGGCACACTTGAAGAAAAAATCGACGAAATGCTGGAGAATAAGCAGTCACTCAATGACGAAATCATCACCAGCGAAAACTGGATCACCGAACTCTCCACAACCGAACTAAAAGAACTCTTAGGCGCGTTCTAGTTCAGGTCATAGGAGACTCAGGTACTAATCTCAGACTCTGGGTCACGGGGCTTGGTTCAATGTCCCAGGCCATACAGATGGGACACAGGGACAGGTCCCTTGTCCCAGAACAAACGGATTATCAAATCTTGCTGTCGCGCAAAAACCAAAGGAGCTGATTCATTTGGCCGAAAAAACAACCAAACCCAAGAAAAGAGCAAAAAAATTTGTGCCAAGTGAAAAGCACAAAGACAAAACCGAACCTTGGCAAAAATTTTACCACCTTGTCGAAGAAAAACTAAAGAAATAAGCAAAGGGTGGTGACTGTTGTCACCACCCGCTTTTTATCTAGAATCCCTTTGCTTGCAAGAGACCCCAGCCCACTCTATTAACCTACCTTTATATCTTCCTCAAATTGTTTATATAAAATATACCGCTGCATTCCCCGCGTTTTTTCATAAGCCTTTCGGATTTCAGCAACATACTCATCATGATTGCCTTTCTTTTTAGCAATCCCAGAAGCCAAGGCATGCTTCATCCACTCGGACTTCACCTGATTTCCAAGCTCAGTCGCCTGCTCCAGCTTCCCCTCCTCCACAGCAACAATCGCCTGATAATAGGCTTTATACTGTAGGGGACGGATGTCCTCAATGTCCTTTTTTACTCGTAAAATATCATCCTCGTATAAGGCATGCAATGTCTTAAACAACGCCTGTCTTGCGAAATCTTTATATTTTCGAAGCAAGGATTCTGTCGCTTCCTTCACGTCCTGGTCAATCCGATTGCCCATTCCGTAATAGAGCTTAAACGCTGGATTTTTTCTACGTTTCTCCAGATAGGACTCTATCTTTCTTACATTTTTCTCCCAGTAAATCGGATAAATAAATAAGTAAGTACCAAGAACAGCTATTACGATAATACTTATAATCATACTTGTCGGTTGACCTAGCTCCAAAAACCCTAGCAAGACTCCTAACAATAACGATATCCCAAACAAAACTGCAACTCTCACCACAATCATCCCCAACAATTTGTCATTATTGGATAATTATACCTCACTAGACTCCCATAAAAAAAGACCAATCATGTCGTTTTCCATGATTGGCGGGACGAGGGGACAGGTTCATTGTCCCAGCTTTCATAAATTTGCTTCAACATTCGCTTTCCGCGAAAAAGTTTATTCTTCACAAACGAAATATCTTTACACAATAATTGGCTAATTTCCTTGTAGCTATAATCACTAAAATAATAGAGAGATAGTGTTTGTTTGTAATCCTTGGGTAACGCTTCGATTTGTTGGTAGAGCCTTTCTCTTTCGAACCTTTCCAATATTTCGTTCTCCACCATTTCATCGGTCGAATATCCCAAATCCTCCATCTCATCAACCAAGACAGTTGCTTTTACAACCTTACTCCGAAGATAGTCAATACATTGATTACGTGTGATTTTATATAACCAGGATTTCAATTTAGACTGTTCTCTAAATGAATTCAATTTTAAGAAGATCTTCAAAAAAACTTCCTGCATAATATCATCAACTACTGCCCAATTTCGAACATATCGAAAGGCCACGTATCGCAATTCTGTTCCGTAATTCGTAATGATTTCTTCCATTTTATGTTCCGTCATATTCTCACCTTATTGAGTGGGACACGGGACCTGTCCCCGTGACCCATTTTTTGGGGACACGGGACCTGTCCCTCTGTCCCACTAGTTGTTAATTTCGTAAATGTATAGTTTGTAGTCTTGCTGTTCCTTCTTTTGGTTTTTGACAACAAGTGTTCCTTCGTATAGGGACTGCCCGGTATTTAAGTCACTGATTGCGAGCGGATATTTTCCATCAACTGAGCTTATGATATAGATTTTTCCGTTTTGCAGCTCGATAAAAGGGGCATGTTCGCCTTTTTCATGTTCCACTTTAAATATTTGCTTTTCACCCCAGCTGTCATTTTCAATATTATACTGATTCACTTCTATTCCATTTGGCGATTGGTTTGGAATATATATTGTAGTGTCATTGATAGCAAACGAATCAATGCCATACCCTCGTTCTTCCGGACTCATTTCTAGCTTTTTCAATTGATTGGTCTCGATGTTATAGACCATGATTTCGTCCTCAATGATTTTTGGTTCACCCATTTCCACCGCGTCTTCATATGCAGGCTCTTCATGTGCGTACACTTGGAACAGCAGATATTTTTTCGGTTCAACTGAATAATATTCATCAACGACTCTAATATCTGACCATCCATTCTCAATTTTTGGCGATCCATATACGGTTTCATCGCTTACGGCCTTTTTGTCCAAGTCAATTGTATATACATTAAGATCCTCACCGCTTTCAGTGCGAAATCCTCTTGCGATAACCTTTATTTCGTTATTGATGGATTGGACATCCATCACCTCGACCCAATGATAGTTGTCATCATTAGGAACATCTAACTCCATTGATGTCGTTTTGTCTGTTTTAACGTCTAAAACCTCTATTTCGAAATACATATTTTTAGAGACATTTCCATTACCTTCAACATTTACATACACAACAAAATTCTCATCAGCATATAAGCTATTTTCTAAGTAACTTTTTCCTCTCATAAAATGGCTATACTTATCTTTTAGCTGATTATAAGCAGGTACCGTACTCGTCCTTGTCAATTCTTCAATTAACGACTGGTTACTTAAATTAATCGTTTTATCTTTCGAAATAAGCAAGGAATGATGAATATCATTACCGCTAAGATCTCCGTTAATCCTTATGTTCTCTATTTCTTTTTCATTTCCACTTACCTTTTCGATGCCGACTACAATATTTTCAGCTGCCAAACTAGAATTTATATAAAAAGCGCCAATCACAAGCACCGTAATTACACTAAGCGTGATTATTTTCCAATATCGTTTCATGCTTTTCGACCTCCTATCATACCCTTATTTTTTTGTTCATGAGGTAATTCCCGATCCATATTGCCCCAGCAAGGGTAAGTAAGCATGTACCAAGTTCCATATAGAACAATTCATTCGCATAAAAATAATTACGTAAGATAAGTTCATTCACTAATATCGGTGCAAAAAAGACTAAAATGGATACTGCGGCATAAAGGATTCCGAGGAAAATCCCTTTTAATCGATATGAACGTTCAAATAGAATCCCTGTAAACACGACACATACCGCTACAATCCCAACACCGTATATGAGAATAAAGTCTGCAATTGTCATAGGGAATAAAACACCTAAGTAATAATGGTTGGAAATTGTGGCAATTGAAAAATCAGTACGTAACTCATCTGGAACCAACCATTTTATAATCTGCATTTCAGCAGGAACCAATATTAATTGTAAGGCAATGAGACCCAAAACAAACAATAAAACCGTTGTAGCCTTCGCCAAGTAAATATTCAATCTTGCGGTTGGTAAAACGAGCAAACGATAACTAAACGTGTTCTTTCCAAACCAATCTCGGTACCAAATAAAGAATACATAGATTAGTAAAGTAACCCCAGCTAGCATAATCGGCCCCAAAAACCACAATGTTTCCGAAAAACGAAAAAAGCTCATTGTGCCATATTGAGAAATAAAATCACTCTTTGATAATAAATCCTCATATATCGCCTTGTTCGCACGACCTACATATCGTCTGGCTTCAAATATGACGCCCACCATTTGACATAACACCGTAATTCCTACTAAAACAAGATATAGTTTAAAAAATCGAGAAAACTCGAAATTGACTAGCTTCAAAAATCGATTCATGCTCTATACACCTCTCTCATCACATCGATGACCGATTTCCCCTCATTCTCCCTGACTTCTTCGGTATCGAATTCCCTTAACACAACGCCATTATCTAGCAACACCACTTTATCAATTAAATGCTCGATATCATTGATCTCGTGAGTTGTAATGATTACGCCACGATCCTCAATTAAATGGCTTGTAAATACATCCGCGATCTGCTCTCGACTAAAAATATCAATCCCCGAAAAAGGCTCATCCATTAAGACATAATCGACATCTAATGCCAATCCAAGGATCAAGTTTACCTTAGCCGTATTTCCCTTTGATAGATCCGAGATTCGGTCCGTTTCTTTTAATCTAAAAAATTCGAGTAGCTCCTCGGCACGTTTTTGATTCCATGAATCATAGAAATCAGCCATAAACATGAATGCTTCGTGAATTTTCATTTGTGGCAGCATCGTGATTGTATCAGGAATAAACGTAATTTTTTCATAGCTACCTTTATGAATCTTTTCCCCATCTATAAGAATCTGACCTCCATCAATAGGAGTTAATGCCATAATCGCCTTCATAATGGTTGTTTTCCCAACACCGTTAATCCCAATCAAACACGTAATCTTCCCTTTTTCAGCAGTAAAGTTTACACCGTTTAACACGGTCTTCCTACCAAACTTCTTGGTTACGTCCTTTACTTCAATCACCAAAATCCCCCCTATTCCTTCTCATACTCTTGTTCAACTATTTTCAATGCCTCTTGCAAAGGCATATTAATTGACCGAACTGAATGAATAAAAGTGGTAACAGCCTCTAATACCAATTCCTCACGAACCATCTTCAATACTTGTTCATCCTTCGTAATGCGACTAGGTAAATTTCCCTCTGTAAAAATCAACCCTTGTTCCTCCATTTCTTTATACGCACGCTGAGCCGTATTTGGATTTATCTTTAATTGATTCGCTAACTCTCTCCTTGAAGGAATCTCCTGACCTGGTTCAAAAAAGCCTTTCGCAATTTGTTCTTTAAAGAACTGAATGACTTGAACATATACAGGATCCCGATTATTAAACTTCACATCCATAGACCCATCTCCATTCATCCCCTGTATCAAGGGGTTAATACACCAAACTCAAAAATAAGCTTATTTTGACGACTGTATTAAACACACCATACAGCTGTGATAAAAAAACTGCGGTGTATCAATCAGTTAATACACCTTATGAATGTATTATATGGTTAATACACTCTAACTGTCAACACTAAAAAAAAGGCTCTTTTCTAAAAGATTGTTGCTTTTTTGTTAATAAATTTCAAACCAAGTTGATTGGAGCGTAAGGTGGCGACTCCTCGAAAATGTATTCACATTTTCTTCGTACGTGGGTTATTTCAAAGAAGCAAGTTCAATGCCCATCGGGAAAAGCGTGAGACTTGAGACCCCGCAGGAGCGGCAGCGACCTGTCCAGTTGCAGCGGCTAGAAACTCGAGAAATTTCAACTCCTCCTTCAGAGGCAAAATACGCCTCTTTATGGAGTCTCCGACGCACACGACGTGCTAGTGCCGACTTCTCCACAGGACGTGGCGCTTTAGTCGGCCAATTTTCTCATTTCTGTGCAAGCCGCCTCCACATTTCGTTGAGGAGGCTCAAGCCACGCCCGCGGAAAGCGTCCAACTGAAGAGGAAGTCAACGGTATAATAACAGCAAATCTTACGAAAACAGCCAAAAAGAAAAAAATGTAAACAAGCCTATTGACCAACAGGAACGAATGTTCTATCATGAAGGTAAGAAAAAAGCCAACCATGTTGTGACCATGATTGGCGAGATTTGAAGAATTACTGGAGCATCCATCTATCTCTAGAGGAACCTTTTTGAAATGACGACTGAGGCTGCTTATTGCGAGGTACATGGATAGTGGGGATATAGAAAAAGTTCATATTCTAAATCTCTTTATTATCGTTCTCAAATTACAAAACCTTCCTTTCTAAAAGACGATTGATCTGTAAAAGTCTTTCCTTATAGTTTTGATCAATCTGATCCATGCGTTCTCCAATTTGGCCTTGTAATATTTCCAGATGCAATGCGATTCCCATAGCAAGCTTATTCAGCTTATCGTTAATATTCTTTATCTCATCATTGTTCATACATACACCTCCTAAACTTAGGCATCAAGGATCAATTTTCTACAAGCTCCCTAGGCTTTCCACCAAGAAATTTGACAGAGTCTGCTAACACTTCCGTCACATATACTCTTTTGCCCTCGTTGTTTTGATAGTTCCGGGTTTGAATTCGACCTGTAACACCTAGAATAGAACCCTTTTTACAATAGTTTGCCGTATTTTCTGCCGTTTTCTGCCACAGTGTACAGTTAACAAAATCGGTATTAATTTCGCCTCCTGCATTTTTAAAATTCCGGCTAACCGCAAGTGTTACATGTGCTACAGCTCTCCCGTCCTGGGTGTAACGTAAATCAGGATCACGAGTCAATCTTCCAACTAATATTACTTGATTAATCATATTTATTCCCCCTTGGTTACATCTAACAGGGCTATCATACTTCATGATTCAATAGAGGTAAAATTAGGAAAAATAAATTATTTCAAGGATGACTCTATAAAAAATTGAATTTCGCTACACCTCTTTTACATTTTTAATTGTAAATAGATTAAACCCAAGAATTATCTAAGATTCTACAAATTTTTTCAAAAAAGGACACAACTTTCAGATTCATTTCATCTTCATCTACATATAATAACCAAGTAAATATGCTATAATTTAACTATCTATTTAGTACGAAAGATTTATAAGGGGGTCAGGGATATGAAAACGTTTAGGTTGGTATCACTTAAAGTTCTTCATCAGGATGAACAGCCGGATCGGGTCGAGGATATTCCGTTGATTGATGGATTAATCATTAATCGGGAGGATGGGGAAAACCGTTGGATTGTGGAGGCATTTATTGAAAAACCGTATAAGGCCATTTTCGAAAAAGCAAAACAAGCCCAAGAAAAGCTTAATCTCCAAGTAACCATTTCAAAAAAATCAAATGATCCTGCCCCCTTAATGGGTGAAGTAAAGATCATTAAGGAAATGGAGAATAGTGTGAGTGTCCTTTTAGACGGAAACTTAGTTCCAAATCGACTCAACATCGCTGAAATCGTTCTTACCGACCTTATTAACCAAGGCTTAGAAGGAGAAGGTCTCCTTGCTGAATTTAAAAATAGACTCCAAGAAAAGAAAAAGACGTTACAAAGTTAAAAAGGCAGGACACAAATCCCGCCTTTTTTCATAACTATTGAGACTTATTTGCCTCCACCAGCACCGTTAGTACCACCATTGTCTTCATCAGGAACCAAATCATTGTCACCTAGCTCATCATTGTCATCCTTGCCCACGTCTAGGTCACCATCATTATTGTCATCTTCAATTAGATTTCCGTCACCATTTAAGTCATTATCATTGTTATTCATGTCATTATCACCAGGAACAACATCTTCCTCAGGAGTTACATCGTTATCTAGCTCGTTGTTGAAATCCTCACCAGGTGTTTCTAGTCCATCATCCTCTGGAGGCGGATCTTGGTCATCGGCATTACATCCGGTTACTAAAAACACAGCAAGTAGAGATCCCATCAACTTAAGGAACCATTTTTTGTTCATTTGCAAAATCTCCTTTCTGTTTTCTTCTAAGTATTGTAGTGACCACTTGGTCTTCACTTAGCTTTCCCAGAAGTGTACAAATGTATCAAAAAAATTACATCATTTATCTTTACTTTTTGAGTTTGGCCAAATAAAAAAACCAGATGATTCCTCTCATCCGGTTTCTACGTTATTCCTTATTCCGTTTTTTCACCTAGTGCAAACATAATTTCTGTTTCGCAAACGAGCTCGCCGTCAACCGTTGCAATCCCTTTTCCTTTGCCGATAGACCCTCTTAGACGTGTGATTTCAACTTCTAGACGAAGTTGGTCTCCAGGAACTACCTGTCTTTTAAAACGGCAGTTGTCAATTCCAGCAAAGAAAGCAAGTCTGCCTTTGTTTTCTTCTTTTTTTAGCATAGCTACTGCGCCAACCTGTGCTAATGCTTCTACAATTAACACACCCGGCATAACTGGGTATCCAGGAAAATGTCCGTTAAAAAACTCCTCATTCGCTGTAACATTTTTAATGCCGAGCGCACGTTTGCCGTCTTCCATTTCAAGGATACGATCGACTAATAAAAATGGGTAGCGATGCGGAATAATTTCCTTGATTTCATTAATATCGTACATCTTTACAATTTCCTCCTCTATGTATATAAGGACTTACTGAATAAAGTCAGTATCTTATGCCTATTATAATACAAGTGTTGTGGAAAATCTAAATTTCGTCGGGAAAGCCGTAAATTTCTAACCATAAAAAAAGAAGGCATTGGCCCTCCGTTTTATTTTTCTGCATCCTTATTTACAATGTCAACAATATGCTGCCATGTTTCTTTTTTCAAGGCATCACTTGGCTTACCATCCCCAATGACTCCGTAACCCACAACCACACCGATTATAATGCTGGCTGCAAAAAGAACAACGACAAGCAAAAGTCGTACCCAAATCGGAATTAAACGGATTCTAATTTTTGGTTCGCGCTTTTTCTTAGGTTCTTTTTCCGTATTCTTTTGTTCATCACGCGTTTTTCGAAAATCCTCGCGTGATTTTACTTGTGTATTGTTTAGTTCACTAGTCACTGAGATTACTCCTTATCTATAGGGTGTTCCAAGATTTACGATTGTCTGCCTTAATTTATAGTATTCCGTAGGTTTCTATTTTTATCAATAGTACCAAATCAAATACGCCAAGGCGTATTTGCGCCCGATTTTTTTTCGAGCCCGCTCGAAAAACTTCCTTTGAAAAATCGTGGCATCCGCCGGAGGTTATAACTTTATTCAGTCATTGTTAAACCCCAACTGAATTTATCATACTACTTTTATTCCTGGCTACGAATGAAGATGTTCACGCTGAATAAAGTTATCGTAGACCGTTCACAAGCCCCATCATTTGGTCTGAGATGGAGATTGATTTTGCATTGAATTGGTAGGAACGTTGAGTCAGTAGCAGATCTGACATTTCGGTTGTTAAATTAACGTTCGACTGTTCGAGAGCTCCTTGTTGCATACTCACTTGTTCACGGAGAGCGCCTTGAAGAGAAACGAATACGTCATCCGCTGCGATTCCAAGCTCCGCTAAGTCAGGTAACGCAAATTGATTTTGACCTACCGCTTGAAGAAGTTGTGGTTTTTGCACTTCAACAACAGACAGATTAAAACGTTGCAGCGCACCTGCTTCAGGGACAACTGTTATTTCCCCGTTTGCTGATATCTGAATTTCCTTAAAACGGTCTACAAACACAATCGGTTCCCCGTCTTGATCTAGTACAGGGTTACCATCGCTAGTCACTAGGGCAACACGATTTGTTCCGTCATTAGTTGGTGATAAATAAAGCGACCCATCCCTAGTGAATCGAGGAACTTGGACCCCATTTTCATCCACTACTATTTGAAGAAATTGATTTTCCTTTGTAAAGGCAATATCAAGTTCACGGTTAGTTTTTTTTATCGCACCTTGGCTCATCATCATATTGGTTGATCCAATTTTTGCACCAACACCTACACGAACACCATTTGGGGTTAAGCGGCCTTCTTCCTGCGCAGCAACTGGTTGATTATTAAACTGTTGGGTTAAAAGCTCACTAAAGGTGACCTGACGTTTTTTATAACCGGTCGTGTCAGTATTGGCTAAATTATGCCCAATTGTATCAAGCTGTTTTTGTAGCTGACTCATCGTATTGGTTGCTGTAATCATCGAGCGCATCTGAAGACCTCCCTACATTTTTCTATATATCTCGCTCAAGGCCCTATTAACTTCTAGGTTACAAGCCAATCATCGGGCATGCTTAGTGCTTTTCTTATAATCTTCCAATCTCGTTAACTGCTTTATCCATACTCTTATCATACGCCTGAAGAACTTTTTGGTTGGCTTCAAATGTGCGGTATGCTGTCATCATTTCCGTCATTGCTTGTGTTACATCCACATTTGAGCCTTCAATAAAACCTTGTTTTACCGTGAATGCTACTTCAGGATTTGCGGTTGCATTTGGTAACACTAAGCCATCATTTGTACGGTATAATCCATTCCCCTCTTTAATCAGGTTTTGTGGATTTTCTGAGTAAACAATGCCAAAACGCATTTGGGCAAGTCCGTCTACAAGAATACGGCCATCCGCAGTAACCTCAAATTGATTACTATCGACCTGGATTCGGTTCCCATTCTCATCTAGAACGAAAAAACCTTCGCTTGTTGTTAAATAACCGGTTGGATCAACAGTGAAGTTCCCATTTCTCGTGTATCTCACATCACCATTTGCATTTTGAACTGCAAAAAACAAAGAGCCCGGTTTGTTAGTCTCAGGATTGATCGGTAAATTTCCGTCCACTAATGCCATATCTGTGGAGAGTCCTGTTTCGCGGATATCTCCTTGCTTGAACAGCGGAATCATTTCTTGCATATACACACCGGTATTTAGTCCACCAATCGTACTTGCTGTCCGAAAGGTACCACCATTTTTCGCAGGACTTGGTACACCCTCAAGACGTTGCATTAACATTTCAGGAAAAGCACGTAAAGAACCTTGGTCCGCTTTGTAGCCAGGTGTATTCGCATTTGCAATGTTGTTCGTTAACATTTCCGTACGACGCTGCCCAGCAAGCATACCAGCCGCTGCAGAATAAAATCCACGTAACATAGACTCACCTCATTTTTCCATATCCCATATCCGAACAAATAACTACTATAGGTTGTTCAAAAAATGGGCCGTAAATGACACTTCGAATTTCTGCTTACATTGCTCCGAGAACTGGGTGAAAACCAAATTATGCGCTTGCGTCTACTAGCTTATTCACGCAGTAAATTCCTCAGCGCAAGGCTGCAAGGGAGTTAACTCAAGCAGTTGCCTCGCTCCGGTACTCAAAGCTGCGCCGCCTTGAAATTCTCGGTCCTTTTCATCCTCATTTTTGAACTCATACTACTATTAATTATAGTAGGAAATTCCTATTACTTCATCTGTAAATTTTAGCCACGTAGTAAAAAGGTAGAAATGTTAGAAAGGACCTGCCGGTTCGGAAAGGTCCTCAATTACGTATATTAGACTAATTTTCTTCGTGGAAGCTTGTCCAAGTTTTCAAGCATGACGCCTGTACCGATTGCAACACATTCCATAGGGTTTTCAGCAATTAATACAGGTACACGCAATTCTTCAGCTAAAAGCTGATCGATTCCGTGAAGCAATGCTCCACCACCTGTTAAAATCACACCACGGTCAATGATGTCTGCAGAAAGCTCAGGCGGTGTACGTTCAAGTACACTTTTCGCTGCTTGTACAATTGCAGAAACTGGCTCACGTAGTGCTTTTTCAATCTCACCAGATTTAATTGTAAGTGTGCGCGGCAAACCAGTAACCATGTCACGACCACGAATGTCAATTTCTTCATTACGTGAATCCGGGAATACCGTTGCAACCTGGATTTTAATATTCTCAGCTGTTCTTTCACCGATTAATAGCTTGTACTGACGCTTGATATAGCTCAAAATTTCCGCATCAAAAGTGTCCCCAGCCATTTTAATTGATGAGGCGGTGACGATATCGCCCATTGATAATACAGCCACATCTGTAGTACCACCGCCAATATCAACTACCATATTTCCGCTTGGTTGGAAAATGTCCATGCCTGCACCAATCGCAGCCACTTTAGGTTCTTCCTCAAGATAGATTTTCTTCCCGCCGCTTTTTTCAGCAGCTTCCTTGATTGCCTTTTGCTCAACAGAAGTAATATTTGTTGGACAACAAATAAGGATTCTTGGTTTTGAAAGAAATCCTTTGACATTTAACTTATTAATAAAGTGCTTTAACATAGCCTCTGTTACATCGAAATCTGCAATAACACCGTCTTTTAAAGGTCGAATCGCAATAATATTACCAGGTGTACGACCGACCATGCGTCTTGCTTCTTCACCAACAGCTAAAACCTTTCCAGTGTTTTTATCTAATGCCACTACAGATGGCTCGTTTAATACAATTCCTTTGCCTTTTACGTGTATGAGTACGTTTGCTGTCCCTAGATCAATACCGATATCCCTAGCTAACATTTGAGTAACTTTCCTCCTTGCATTTTAAACAAAAATGCATCTATTTTCCTAATAATATATTGTATCACAATTTACCATATAAAATAGATATTTTGTAATTTTTTTGTAGGAAAATGTCGTAACTTAGAATAGCTTTGTGCTTGCCTCGGCCACAAGCATAAGACAAGCGCTGACAGAAGGTGTGTTTTACCTTCAGAAGCACTTGTCTTAGACTTTGATAGTGCCTAGAGCTAGCCATTGCAAGAAAGAAAGTCACAGGCATGTTATTTCACTGGTTCTTCTTGTAGTTCTTCCTCTTTTTTGTACTTTAGCTTTGTCGCTTCTCCACCCCGTAAATGTCGTATTGATTTATGATAATCAAGAATTTCTTTTACTTCATTTGCTAGTTCGGGATTGATTTCAGGTAGCCTTTCGGTTAAATCCTTATGGACAGTACTTTTGGAAACGCCAAATTCCTTCGCAATGACGCGAACTGTTTTTCTTGTCTCCACGATATACTTTCCAATCTTGATAGTTCGTTCTTTGATGTAATCGTGCACACTACTCGCCCTCCCTATATGGATGTGAGAAGTGTGAAATGAGACGCGTTCATGCTTCAACGAAGAAGAAGTAGTACTTGAACTATATTCGTCAAATGTTTTGCTGGAACTTTGAAGACGGTATACGCCCCCTCACCTCAAACACTCTCTTTGTTAGGTTTGTAACCATTTTATTAGCTTGGTTGAGGGATTATGCTATAAAAGTCAAGAGGGACAAGGGTTTTATCAAAATATTTTTAAAAATTGCTTGTTCTACCGATTAAGACAGGCTATTTTTGCCATTGGACAACCTGTTATCTAAAAAAATGATTCTGATTATTTTCTGTTGCTTGGAGAAGATCACCCCACGTTCGTTTTCCTCGGCTTTTAAAATGATGAAGGAGTTCGACAAAAAGATAAGCTGTCGTTAAAGCATCACCTGTCGCTGAATGACGATTATACATTCTCGTTCCAAAATTCTGGGCGTATCTGTGCAGATCCCGCATATCATAAGACGGGGAAATATATCCGATCAAATCTAACGTATCAATCGTTGGCATCCGCACTAAACTGAATTTTTCCCGTTTCAGTTCACTTTTTAAAGTTGCAATGTCAAACGATACATAATGCCCAACCATACAGTTGCTGCTCTGTTCCATTATAAAATGAAAAAGATTTGTAATTCCTTCAATCGATGAGGGAGCGTTTTCGACCTGTTTATCAGTGATTCCTGTCAATTCGATTATTTCCTGAGAAATTTGTCGTTTTGGGTTTATAAAAGTATGAAATTGTTCCTCTTCACAAACCCGCAATCCCTTTACCTGTACAGCAGCAATTTCAATTAGGCGATCAACAGTCGAAACCCGAAATCCAGTCGTTTCTGTGTCAAAAACCGTAAACGAAATTTCCTCAAGCGCTGTTGATAACGGTATTTCCTTATGAAGTTGCTGAAAAAGTGGCTTTTTACCAAAAAACAAGAGACTCCCTCCTTTTATACTTGGAAGTGGGCATATACTAGAGTTTGTATCTCTTTTAAGATTTTCACACTTAAAATAAGTTCTTCCTTTTCCTTCGTTGTTAAGTGGGAAAAATGAAGAACTGATGTTAGCTTCTCCCTGTTTTTATATTGGCGCCATCTCAGTTTTACGTAAATATGCATCACATCTGAAGCAGCCGCTTTTACATCTCTTCCAAAACTATCGCTAAATGCCTTCTTCTCTACTAATCTATCAATTCTCTCAAATGGAGTCCCCGAGATGATTCCATATTCCAGAGAAAGAATTTGCAAGCAATGGTGGTATGGAAATAAAATTTCTTTTTTAATATCCAACTGCTTTCGTTCCAATTTAAAAAGAGCACGAATCGGGTGATCTAATGAAGGGATATGATGTTCCTGTTCTTGTAGCCGATACAGAATTATTTTTGCTTTTTTCATTTGTTCTAGTATTCTTGCTTCAAATTCCTTATGGAGCTTCTCATCTCCATATAAAAAGCGATACGAAAAGAAATTCTGAGCGAGTAGCATATGCTGATTAGTTGCCGTTGTGCTCCATGTTTGTACTCTGTTCACCCATGTCTCCAATGATCCGCGCCAGCTTGGGTTGCTCGCCATCATATCTCCTAAACAGCGTGCATACCCGGCTTTCTCTAATATATGAACGATTTCTTCTCCTAATTTTGAAAAATAACTCTCTATCTTTGGGCTTTTGTTATCATATATAAGAAAATGGTCCTGATCGGTTAACAAAAATTGCTCTTCACGGCCTGCGCTCCCCATTTGATAAAAGCAAAATGCAGTAGGTGGGCGTAGTCCTTCTCTTTTTGAGAGTGCTTCAACAGCCATCTCTATACATCTCTTCACGAGCCGGTCATATAACCTTGTCACACTATCTAGTACTTTGAAAATGGGTACATCGTCCTGTAATAGAGTATCCATAACATCATAAATGGCCATTTTTACAGAAGGTAAAGTATCTTCTGTTGCAGACTCGATGGTCTTAATCGTTCTCATCATGCTGTCCTTGTTTTGCCTTAATACATCTGAAAGTGTAATAATTCCGGTGATATTTCCATTCTCGACAACTGGCAAATGTTTAACGCCATGTAAAAGAAAAGTGGAAATTGCCTCATAATAATAGGCATACTTCGAAATAGTGACAGGGTTTTTCGTCATTACTTCAGATGCAAGTGTGTTTCCATTTTTCTTTTCAGAAATAACTCTTGAAACGAGGTCACGCTCTGTAATGATTCCTCGCAATTTATTTTTTTCAAGGACAAGAACAGAGCTTGTGCGGTGCTCAGTCATTAGACTTGCTACATCGCTGATAGCTGTGTTTGAGTTCACAGAAACTAGTTTTTTTGTCATGATATCCTGTACTCTTCGAATAAAGGTACCATTCTCCTTCGCCATTCTCGTAATGGACACCTGTTCTGCCAAAGAACTGTAGATTTCTCTAAGACGAATGGCAAGCTGAGTGAAAAGATAATGATGGAATTGTTGATCATGCAGGCGTTTTTCAACGACTTGAATTGGGATTAATAAACATTGTCCAGCTTCCGTTGCCATTACACCCACCCGATACTCTAGGAGGGGTTTTTGCTCACCAATTAAATCCGCAATACTGGAAAGCCCAATCAATTCGCCTGGTTTTACTATTTCAAGAACCTCCCGATTATCAGGCGGCCCAACAAACACTTCTGCAACACCAGAAAGCAGCAGAAGTAACCCCTCCCGCTGCTCATTGGCATGAAATAGTAAATCTGATTCCATATACACTTTTTGCTGGCATAAGGATAAAAAGTGGAACGCATCTTCTTGTAATAGCCCTTGAAAAAGCGGATGATCCTTCACCATTTTATATAGCTTCTCCATGGTTTCTCCCTCTTTTAAAAACGGTTCTACAGGAATATTCTGTAGAACCGTCAGTTATTCATTCTATGTGCTAGACTTTATTAAGCCTCATCTTTAAGCCATACTTCGCCATCCTTGTAAACCATTTGTTCAGGGTAGCGCATATCGACAACCTCGTCCTGCTTTGCTTGTGATGGCGCCTCGGTCATTAATGAAACAATAATGTTTCCTAAGAAACCAGCTGCTGCCCCAAAGATACCTGCTCCTGTATCAATAATGCCTAGGATGGTGAAACCGCCGTATTTCGCTGCGAAAATATACGCTAGTACGACTACTAATCCAATAATCATTCCAGAGATAACACCTTTTGCATTCGACCGCTTCCACCATACTCCAAGAACGAGTGCCGGGAAGAACGTACTAGATGCAATCGCAAAGGCCCAGGCCACGATTTGCGTAATCGCTCCAGGTGGATTTAACGCAACTAAACCTGCGATTAAAGTTGCAACCGCAATTGACCAACGTGCTACACTTAAACGGTTTTTCTCTGTTGCATCTGGCTTTAAAACACGATAGTAAATATCGTGAGCAAATGAAGAGGAAAGGGCAATCATCAATCCACCCGCCGTAGATAATGCTGCCGCCATTGCACCTGCAGCCATTAATCCGATAACAAACACTCCAAGGTTTGCAATCTCAGGTGTTGCCATAACGACGATATCATTGGCGATTGTCATTTCTTGCCACTGCAAGATTCCGTCACCATTTGCATCCGCAAGCTTTAATAGACCTGTATCAATCCAACTTTGGGTCCAATGAGGAAGCTCCGACATTTTTTGACCAGCAACCTGTGTCATTAGAATGAAACGTGAAAATGCTGCATATGCAGGAGCTGATAAATATAATAACCCGATAAATAAAAGAGCCCAAGCTCCTGACCAACGAGCTGCTTTCATTGTAGAAACCGTATAGAAACGAACGATAACGTGTGGTAATCCTGCCGTTCCACACATTAACGTAAACATTAACGCAAGGAACTGCCATTCTGAACCTGTTGCAAACGGAGCAAAGTATTCTGTGAAACCTAACTGCCGATCTAACTCACCAATTTCCTCAACAATTTTCCCGTAAGATAACCATGGTAAAGGATTGTTGGTTAATTGTAAGGAGATAAAAATAACTGGAATCAAGTACGCGACAATTAACACGATGTATTGCGCTACCTGAGTCCATGTAATCCCCTTCATTCCACCCATTGCTGCGTAGAAGGCAATTAACACAACCCCAATCATTGTTCCAACCTTCGCGTCAATTTCAAAAAGACGCCCGATTACAACCCCTGATCCAGACAACTGGCCAATAGAGTATGTAAAAGAAATAATGATTGTACAGATTGCTGCTACAATACGAGCTGAATGGCTGTCAAACCGGTCCCCAATAAACTCCGGTACCGTGTATCGGCCATATTTACGAAGCTGTGGCGCAAGGAGGAATGTTAATAATAAGTATCCACCTGTCCATCCCATAATATAGGCTAGGCCGCCATAACCGAGCGCCATGATCGTTCCGGCCATTCCGATGAATGAAGCAGCACTCATCCAGTCTGCCCCAATCGCCATTCCGTTGTAGACAGGCGGTACTCCACGTCCTGCTACATAAAAGTCCGAAGTCGCCCGTGCTCGGTTGAAGATGGCAATCCCAATATAAAGAGCAAACGACGCTAAAATAATAATTAATGAGACCAGAAATTGTGTATCCAAATTTCCTCCCCCTTTTGGGTCAAATTTAAGATTTGTATAGGTTTGTGACATGCTGTGTGGGATGATTCTTGCATTTGAATCTTTTCATCTTCAAGAAACGTCTTTAGGAGTAGGGGTTATTGTTATATCCGTAGATTCTATGTTTGAGAGAATGTTTGTTAGGTTGGTTTGTTTTTAATGATCTAGCACTTTTCCAGAACTGATTTGTTCGTTTTTCTCTTCGTCGATGCCATACTTTTGGTCAATTTTGTCGCTTACCTTCGCATTCACAAATAAGATTATGATAAAAGTTAAAACTGCGCCCTGCGCCCCCATGAAATAATGGAATGGCAGCCCGTTTACCGAAAACGTGGATAGTGGCTTTGCAAACAGGACAACACCAAATGAGACAAGAAATCCAATAATTAAATAGATAATAATATTCCTTGTTCTCTCCCTAAAGTATCCATCCGCAATCTTCTTATCAACTTTTTTCAACTACTAGCACCTCCATAAGAATATAATTGGACTTTCGGTTACACCCTTTAGTTTTGCATCACCTCCTTCAAGATTTATTAAACTCCAATACTTTTATCCAAGATTAAAAATAAAACGAATCGTCTCCCCAAGCGGTGCCGGAAAACGAATGATTTCAAAGATAAAGTACCCAAAAATAGACACAAACGGTAGAAGTAAAAACAAAGGGCGCTTACGCTTAAACGCCATAAAAAGGCTGAAAATAACAATAAACAGCATCAAGTATAGCATCATGACAGGTTCACTCCTCATAATGTAAGCGTTGTCAATTAATAAAGATTGGAACAAGTACATTTACTATATGTACGACATACATTTTGTAATATTACGAAAATTACCACATTTACATTATCAATTTTTTTCCAAGGCTCGTCAAGAAAAGATTTTAGCGAAATTTGGAGGGTGGGTACCTTTCGAAATCACCTAGAGCACCACCATCCTTGCTAACTACTGGAAAGTGACAACACTCAAAAGCGCTTGGAGTATCACCATCCTCCTAACTACTGGAAAGTGACAGCACTCGGATGCAACTGAAGCACTTCCGACTCTCGAAAACACATGTAGCACCACCACCCCCCTAATAAAAGGAAAACGGCGTCTTTCACCTCTAATGAAACACGCCAACTTACAAAAAAGAGAGTTCAGTTTTCAGCATAAGAAAGATAATTTCAAATAAAACCCTACAACAACACAGCCCCATACACAAGTGACCCAACGATTACATACGCAGGGTGGACCTTCCATTTTTCAAGCAGCAAAAAACTCAAAACAACTAAAATAAGCGTATGCGCCAAGCCTGCGTCCACATAGGATTCCTCAAAAAAGCGATACGCCATTGCCCCTAGAAGTACAGCGATTGTCGGACGGATATAGTTCGTCATCCGTTTAACCTTTGGAGAATGCTTGAACTTTTTCAAAATGCTAAGCAAACCGATCATTAAAAGTAACGAGGGCGCAACCGTGGCAAAAACAGCAACACCTGCACCCACTATTCCCGCTTGCTGAAAACCAACGTAGCCGGCCATCTTCGTTGCAATTGGTCCCGGTAGCGCATTTCCGATCGCAATCACCTCACTGAATTCATGAACGGAAAGCCAATGATAGCGATGAACAACTTCATTTTCAACAAGAGGAATCGAGGCTGGCCCGCCACCGTAACCTAGAATACCTGGAATTAAAAAGGCAAGAAAAAGCTGCAAGTAAATCATTGTTGTTTCTCCTCCCACTTGTCCTTTTTCAACAAGGCAGCTACTAGTAAAACACCCACTAAGATTCCTGGGTGCACCCCCAACACATCTAAAACTAGTATGCTGGCGACCCCAAGCAAAATTGCTTTCGTCCAACCAAGACCTTTTTTCGCATTCATGAAAAATTCCCAGGTGAGTTGGGCAAGCATGACCCCAACTACTGCCAGCACTGCTTTTGTCATTCCCTGTACCCAACCAAGATTTTTAAAAGAAGTCAATGAGGTAAGTAGTACGATCATTAATAATATGGTTGGAACTGATGTTGCCAAAACAGCATTGATCATACCAAGCCAGCCTCCAACACGATACCCAATATAGCCGGCCATTTTTGTTGCGATTGGCCCGGGCAACGTATTACCGAGTGCAAGAATATCACCAAAATCGTCATCATTTAGCCATTTGTAGCGATCTACCGCTTCCTTATGCACAAGCGGAATAGATGATGGGCCGCCACCGTAGCCCAGTATGCCAACCTTGAAAAATGCGTAAAAAATATGTAATTGCTTCATTTTTAATTCCTTTCTGAAGCTTTATGAATGTAAAAAGAGGAAGCCCATATTAGGCTTCCTCTTAGTGTTTTCAATTATTTTTCTTGTATTCAATTGGCTATTAGCCGTAATTTTGATTTATTAGCCGTAAATCTAAATTATCAGCCATATTTTTCATTTATCAGCCATCATTCAAAATTATTAGCCATAAGTCCATTCTACTCGCCAAGCACCTCAATCATCGCGCGAATAGACTCTGTTAAATCTGCCAACGACCAACTTGGGATACCCGATTTCTTAAGCGCAAGTTCATGTGAAGCAGGGATATGGATGAATCCTGCTCGCATTGGAAGTTGTTCTTGCTCAATTTTATGCAAAACGGAGTACATCACATTGTTGCAAAGATACGTCCCTGCTGTGTTTGAAACAGCGGCCGGGTAGCCTTTATCAATGGATGCATTTACAAATTCCCGAATCGGTAATGTCGAAAAGTAACCCGCTGGACCGACTTCTTCAATTGGAGCATCCTGTAATCTCACACCACTATTATCTGGTTCACCATCGCGGCAATTAATCGCAATCCGCTCAGGTGTGACTTTATTTCTTCCCGCTGCAAGGCCTAATGAAATCACGACATCAGGCTTAACCTCATTGACATGCTCGATACATTGCCTTGCTGACTCTGCAAAATCAACCGGCAGAATCCTTCCAACAATCTCGTATCCTCCAATCGTTTGCCCTTCCAATGCCTTCACAATCTCCTCAGTCGGATTGATTGGATTATCTAAAAATGGGACAAACCCTGTTAATAATAGTTTTTTCATTGTATCCTCCCGCTTTGTAGAATAATTGCGTTCCCGCTTATTCTTGTACGTATTATTTTTTTATTTTCAACTTCTATTTCCGCTTGAATTTTACTTGGTTTGCCCATTGTTTCCCCCTGATAGATATGATAAATATTCCAACCTTCCTGGCTAGTACCACACACATTATATAGGGTTACATATACACCAAGTGAACTTGCTGCTACACCAGTTGCAGGGTCTTCATCATATCCAGATTGATTAGGGAATTGTCTTGCTTTTAGCTCATTCTTGCATAAAACAGCAAAGGGATAAAAACCAGTTATCTTAAATTTATCACATACTGACCATAATTTTTGAAAATTTGGCTTTAGATTATGTAAAATCACAGAATTCTTAATAGGAATCATTAACTTCGGCCTTGACGTAGATACTGACTTAATTGGAAATAAGGGGTTTATGTCATTTTCAGGAATACTTAATGCTAGTGCAACCTCTGCAATACTTGGATTATCCGTTTGTAAAGTTGGTTTAAATTGTTCAACCGTTACAACAACACTCTTCTCTTCCATTTTCCAATGAACAGGTACTACTCCAACACTTGTCTCTATAAATAGCGATTGTTTTAAGCATTCTTCTTGTTTGACTAAAACCGTTACTGCTGCAATTGTGGCATGTACACACATTTCCATTTCATGTTTGGGCGCAAAATAACGCAGTCTATAATCACATTCCTTTGCCCTAGATTCCAAAATAAAAACTGTTTCAAAACCAAATGTGGCTGCCATGGATTGCATCATTCCTATTGATAAGTGGTCAGCATTACGCACAACTGTACAAGGGTTGCCACCGTTTTTCGAAATGCCAAATACATTTGTTTGTACGACGTTCATTCTATTCTTACCCTCCTAAACAGGGACTTCTACTTCCTCACCTCTTGCCCTTACTACAACATAGGCCAGACCCGAAAAGGATCTGACCTTGTTTTACGATATTAAGTTGGACCAGTACCATTGGATTATGCAAGAAAGATAGCACCATATCCTAGAGCACCGATAATCACATATGCTGGATGAACTTTAAATTTCTCTAATAATAAAAAGCTGACTACAATTAAAATCAACGTTTGCCAAACACCAACATCCACGTAAGCTGTTGAGAAAAAACTAAATGTCATGATACCTAATAGTACTGCAATCGTTGGTCGTACATAACTTGTCATTCTTTTTACTTTTGGTGAATCCTTAAATTTATATAAGATACCTAGCAATGTAATCATCAATATTAAGGAAGGCGCCACCGTTGCAAAGACACCAACTAAAGAACCTAAAATACCGCCTTGTTGATATCCAATATAACCGGCCATCTTTGTTGCAATTGGTCCTGGGAGTGCATTCCCTAATGCTAGAACCTCACTAAATTCAGAAACAGTAAGCCAACCGTAACGGTCAACAACCTCGTTTTCAACGAGTGGTATGGAAGCTGGACCACCACCATATCCGACAATACCTGGAATAAAGAATGCTAGGAAAATTTGCCAGTAAATCATTACATCCCTACCCCTCTTTCAACATTTTGAGGTGTTTCCACATCTTTACTCTTGTCTTTCTTAAGGAGTGCAAAGAGTAAAATTCCTCCTATTAATATACCTGGATGAACACCTAAAATAGAAAGAAGGATAAAGCTTCCAACGACAACAGCGCTTGCCGGTAGCCACCCTAAGGAATCCTTCGATTTCTTAAAAAAGTCCCAAGTTAAGGTAGCCAGCATAACTCCAACGACTGGTACTACAGCCTTAGTCATGCCACTAACCCATGGTTGGTCTTTAAAAGAAGCTAAAGATGTTAATAGTACAACCATTAAAATTATCGTCGGTACAATAGTTGCTAACACTCCGATAATCATGCCAATTACACCTGATACACGATAGCCAATATAGCCAGCCATCTTAGTAGCGATCGGCCCAGGAAGCGTATTTCCTAGGGCTAACACGTCTGCAAATTCATCATCATTCATCCATTTGTACTTATCGACTACCTCTTTATGAACAAGGGGGATAGAGGATGGTCCCCCTCCGTAACCCAACATGCCCACTCGAAAAAATGCCAAAAATAACTGAAAATGTTTCAAACCGATCAATCCTTTTTTTAATGGTGTATAAACTTTGAAGCAAATACATTACCAAGCTGCTATTGCACCATCTGTTCTTGATTCAGTACCTCCATATAAAACACCTGATACAGAATCTCTCCAAATAATTTGACCACGACCAAAGCTTCCACCGTCAAGCGCAATCTGAATCTGATGACCTTTTCGTGCAAGTGCCTGTGCAATATGCGGTGAGAAACCAGGCTCCACTGAAACCTTCTTACCTTCGGACCACTGCCATCTTGGTGAATCTAGTGCCGCTTGAGGGTTTAAATGGAAATCAATTGTATTCATAATGACTTGGGCATGACCCTGCGGTTGCATGTAACCCCCCATTACTCCGAATGGTCCTACAGCTTCATTATCCTTAGTTAAAAATCCTGGGATAATAGTATGATAAGTCTTTTTACCAGGTTCAAGTGCATTCTCATGAGCTGAATCAAGTGAGAAGTCATGACCACGGTTTTGTAAAGCAATACCAGTTCCAGGAATTACAATCCCTGACCCAAAGCCCATATAGTTACTTTGAATAAAGGAAACCATATTCCCTTCTCCGTCAGCTGTTGCAAGGTACACTGTACCTCCACTTGGTGGTGTTCCTGGTTCAGGAGTTAAAGCCTCATCCCCGATTAAACTTCTACGATCATCTGCAAACTGATCTGATAATAACTGTTCCACACTTACAGACATCTTTTTTGGATCTGTTACATATTTCTTAGCATCTACAAATGCTAGTTTCATAGCTTCGATTTGCTTATGATACGTTTCAACAGACTCCTTCTCTTTTAGCTCAAAGCCTTTTAGGATATTAAGAGCCATTAACGCGACAATCCCCTGGCCATTTGGTGGGATTTCCCACACATCATAGCCACGATAATTCACTTTAATTGGGTCTACCCATTCAGGTTGATAATCAGCTAAATCTTCTTTTCTTAGGAATCCGCCATACGCTTTTGAAAACTGGTCAATTTTATCCGCCAACTCACCACGATAAAAACTTTCAGCATTTGTCTCTGCGATGGATCGTAATGTGCTTGCATGATCTGGTGACCTCCATACTTCCCCAATTTCAGGAGCTCGACCATTTGGGGCAAATGTGTCGAACCAGTTCTTATATTCGTCACCCTGAAAGATTTCTTTAAATCTATTAAATGACACTTTCCAATTTTTGCCCAATATAGGTGATATCGGATAACCATTTTCTGCGTAATCAATTGCTGGCTTTAGCACTTCTGACAGTGGTAATTTTCCAAATCTTTTTGAAAGCTCAGCCCATGCTGCCGGTACACCTGGAACCGTAACAGGGAGTAATCCATGAGTTGGCATAGAGGTATGTCCCTGCTCTTTCACCTTATCAATTGATATACTTTTTGGTGCCGGTCCACTTGAATTTAATCCATGTAGTTCACCTTTTACCCAAACTAATGCAAAGGCATCCCCGCCAATTCCATTTGAAGTTGGCTCCACTACTGTTAAACATGCAGCAGTTGCAATTGCTGCATCGATTGCATTACCACCCTTTTTTAGAATATCTAAACCCGCTTGGGCGGCCAGTGGTTGTGATGTAGCAACCATTCCATTTTTGGCAATCGTTGTTACCTTTTGTGAGGCGTATGGATGATTCAAATAATCAAAGCTCATCTTTTTGTACCCCTTTCATCTTAATTAATACCGTATTTCTTCATAGATTTTGTTTTACATTGTTAACTATTTTAACACATTTACTTAACAAACGGATGAAGGACTTCCACTTACCGATTAGCCTTTTATACTATTAGACGATTCTGATTGAAGTTTTCTTTCATTCCTAATCTCAGAAACAACTGCATATATAAGAGAAGCAATTGTCAGTCCCAAAAGCACACCAGAAATCGGTCGAGTAAAAAATAATGTTAAATCTGCATCAGTAGAAATTGCCCTACGAAGGTTTACCTCTGTCATCGGACCTAAAATAACGCCAAGTACAAAGGCAGCTAAGGTAAAATTGAACTTTTTCAAGAAATAACCAACTACTCCAAAGATCAATAAGACCCAAATATCAAAAACTCGGTTGTTTACTGCAAAACTACCTAAAGCACATAAAATAAGAACAACCGGCAGTAAGTAATGCATTGGAATGTCTGTAATTCTCAAAAACAATCGAATTCCAAATGCTTGAATGAGTAACATAAAAATAGCAGAAATAAAGAATGCAAGAAAAATACCATATGCTAACACCGGCTCAGAAACTAGAAAGTATGGGCCCGGTTGGATACCGTGGACTAAAAGCGCCCCCATCATCATCACTGTAACTGCACTTCCCGGGATTCCTAATGCCAATGTTGGAATTAACGCCCCACCCTCAGAAGAGTTATTCGCCGCTTCTGCTGCAATGATTCCTTCCTTTCTACCCGTTCCGAATAGCTTTGAATGTTTAGACATCTTTTTTTCGATATCATAGCTAAGGATATTGGCAATACTTGAACCCGCACCCGGTAATGCCCCTACAAATGTGCCTACAAGTGAGGAACGGATTACACTCACCCATGAAGTTGCTAAGTCTTTAATAACTTTACTTATTGGGTAATGAAGATTAATATTTTTATCCAACTTAAATTTATCAGCCGAACTCTTCGTAACCTCTGATAAAAGCTGAGAAAATGCAAAGATTCCAATTAAAATAGGTAAATAATTGAACCCAGAAAGCAGGTCAGTCAAACCAAATGTAAAACGTTGTGCTCCCCCAACTGGGTCCAATCCAAAGGTACCAATAAACACTCCTAGTAATCCCGCAATTAAGCCTTTGATTAGATTCCCATTACCAAGTGTTGCAATTGCACTTAATCCAAATACCATTAGACTAAAAAATTCCCATGGCCCAAATTTGATGGCCCATGAAGATAATAAAGGAGCTGCCAATACTAGAATAATTCCCCCAATTAATGAACCGGCAAAGGATGCCCATAGTCCAAGTGACAAGGCACGGCCAGGTTCCCCGTTCTTTACCATTGGATACCCATCAAAAGTGGTTGCCATAGCAGATGGTGTACCCGGTATCCCTAATAAACAAGCTGAAATTAATCCTCCAGAGGCACCTCCTAACCAAACTCCCATCATAAGGGAAATTCCCTGTAAAGGTTCGAGTGAAAAACTAAATGGGAGTGTTAAGGCAACCGCCATTGTTATCGTAAATCCAGGAATACATCCGAAGACGATTCCTGCAATTACCCCAACAACCATTAACAACAATGTATCCCATTGTAAGATAGCTTCAATACTTAATAATAAATTCTCCATGATGATTCCCCTCCTTCACTTTAGAAAAACAGCCCTTTTGGTAAGTAGACATGTAGTACACCTTGGAAAAACAATGTAATTCCTAAAGCAATAGCTAGTAGCCCACCTATAGCAACAAGGTGTTTTTTCCATGACTTTTTCTGTTGCACAATTAGTAGATAAACAGTCGCCATATACAAAAAGGAAGAAGTAATAAAACCAACAACGTCAATTAAAACTAAATAAATAGCAAAAAGGCCAAAAAGTACCCAAACAATCCACTCTTTCTTGCTCTTACCTTCTGTACTATCACTTTTTGGGTTCACTTTAGTAGGGACAAAAAATGATTTTATCAGCATGATCACAGAGAGGAAGGCAATAATCCCTAGAATGAGCCTTGGAAAGAACGTAGCTGGTAATCCTGATAGCTCTTTTGATTCAATTAAGGTTGATTGATAGTAGAAAAATCCACAAAATAGTAGTAATCCAATGCTTACTAGCCGATTGTTTGCCATGTTTGACACCCCTTAAGTCCTTAATCGATTATCCCTTGTCGCCTCAACATTTCTTCCATGAACGCAACATCATCCTGTAAGTACTTTGTATATTCCTCTGTATCCTTAAAGTTCACATCTATGCCCATATCTTCCATTTCTTTTATGTAGTCGGGATTCTCTGAAACTTTCTTTAGAGCACCGTTCATGATCTTCACAATTTCTTTCGGAGTACCTTTCGGAAAGAAATAACCACGATTAGTAGCATTCACGAAGTCAATTCCCTGTTCCTTTAATGTTGGAACATCTGGTAATGCAGGGTTTCTTTCCTCGGATGCAATTGCAAGCATTTTTAACTGATTTGCTTTTATGTACTCTTTTGCAGCAGGAATCGTTGTTGATCCTAAATGTAAATGATTACCTAAAAGGGCTTGAGTACGTTCAGCTGTACCTTCATAGCTAACGATGTTAAACTTCACATCTGCCCGATCCTGAATTCCTAACGGAACGATATGTGTAGTTGATCCAACTGTTGCACCAAAGCTAATTGATTCTGGATCTTCTTTTAGAGCGTTTATTACGTCTTCCATGCTGTTCCACTCATTGTCAATATGAGTTGCAATTAACTGATTTGCTGTTGTAATTAATGAAACTGGTTCAAATTCAAAGTATGAAAAATCAGATTTTCCCATTAGGTGAGAAACGGCTATTGAATCATGACCTGCTATTAATGTGTATCCATCAGGATCAGCTTGCATCCCTTCTTGTGCACCAATGGTACCACCAGCTCCACCAATATTTGTAACGATGAACTTTTGCCCTAATTCCTTTTCTAAATACTTGTGTGTAATACGGGCTATTACATCCGAATCGCCACCTGCAGCCCAAGGAACGATTACATTAATCGGTTTTGTTGGATAATCAATTGCAGTGTCCCCCGATCCCTCAGAACCTCCCGAACTTGACGAGCCACAACCTGCAAGTAATAGAGCAACAATCGACATAAATACAATAATTGCAAAAGCTTTACTTCTAAACATGTTTTTCATTTCTATTCCCCCTTTTGAAATAAAAACATACAAACGTAACCTTTATACACGCTATGGTTTCGTTTGTATATTAAATTATTATATATTCTTACCTTTTGTATGTCTAGGAATATTCCGAATAATTTTTATATACTGTTTCTTTAAACGCAGGAATTTCGATTAATCTTTGTAATTCCTGAAAATACGTCAATATTTTTATTCAGGCAATATTACTTAATTTAATTGATTCTCGTATTACTTCTAAGGTAAGATTGTTTTACTACAAATTTCGGTAAAAGTGGTGACCAAAATGAAACTCGATGAAACGGATAAAAGGATTCTCGAGCTTTTGACGATAAATGGAAGAATGTCCTATGTGGATATTGGAAAAGAACTTGGGCTATCAAGGGTATCGATTCGCGAGCGCGTGAATCAACTGATTGAAAAAGGCATAATTGAGAAGTTCTCTGTTGTGATTAATTCTGAAAAAGTCGGAAAAGGGGTGTCAGCCTTTTTCGAGGTCGATTGTGAGCCAGCCTCACTTGTGAGGGTTGCAGAAACTCTTGTTAACAATCCTAGTGTTGCGAGTTGCTACCAAATGACAGGGCCTAGTACCCTGCATATGCACGTTCTTGTGGAGGATTTTGCGAAGCTTGAAAAATTTATTAACGAAGAACTCTATAGTTTGGATGGGATTACAAGGGTGGAAAGTCATATCTTATTGAGACGATTTAAGAGTCGGACAGGTCTAAAATTATAATGGTTCCCGGGTTCTTTTCAGAACATCTACAGCTGCTAACATTTGAACGATGAAAAATTTCCCCATTTATAGAAATATAGAATAGCCCTTTGGGTCATTGGTGCTATATAATTAGGAGGGGTTTGCAAACGTTTAATTCAAAGTATGCAAACTAAAAATATAAATTAGGGGGGCTTTACATGTTTAAAAAGAAGTTTGCTCTGGGACTTGTGTCTCTATTAACTGCAAGTACTTTACTTGCTGCATGTGGTACGGATACGAAAGAAACGAGCGGAGAAAAAGTTGAAAAGTCTGATTTGAAGGTTGGTATGGTTACTGACGCAGGTACTATTGATGATAAATCATTCAATCAAGGTACTTGGGAAGGAATTCTAGCAGCGAAAGAAGAGCTTGGTATTCAAGAAAAATATCTAAAGCCAGCTGGAGAAATTGAGGCTGAGTATTTAAAAGAGATTGGAAATCTTTATGATGCCGATTTCAAGTTCATAGTTACACCTGGCTTTAAATTCGAAACGGCAATCTATCAAGCGCAATCAAAATATGAAGATGCAAAATTTGTGATTCTAGATGGTAATCCACATAACGGTGACTTTGTTCCAGATGTAGCGGATAACACTGTTTCTATTTTCTTTGCTGAACATGAATCCGGTTTCTTGGCTGGTGTTGCTACAGCATTAGAATTAAAAGAAGGTGAAGCTGGTTTTATTGGCGGTATGGAAATTCCAGCTGTTCAAAAGTTTAACTGGGGATTCCAACAAGGTCTTAAGTATGCGAATGAAAATTTAGACACTAACCTTGTTATTAATAAAGAAAATGTTCTCTATCAAGGTTCATTTAATGATGTTGCTGCAGGCGGACAAATTGCTGCTCAAATGTATGATAAAGGCGTTAATGTAATCTTTGCTGCCGCTGGTGGTGTTGGTGTTGGAGCAATCAACGAAGCAAAGACACGAGCTTCAAATGGTGATGATGTTTGGGTCGTTGGTGTTGATGTTGATCAATATGCCGATGGTGAATATGCGGATGGTAAGTCTGTCGTTCTAACATCTGCTATAAAGAAATTAGCCCATGCTACACAAGAGCTTATTAAACAAGAGTTAGATGGAAAATTCCCAGGCGGAGAAACACTTACGTATAGTGTTGAAAATGATGGTGTTGGTATTCCTGAAGAAAACCCTAACTTAAGTGAGGACACAATTACTAAGGTTAAAGAGGTTTATGAGAAAATTAAATCAGGCGATATCGTCGTTTCTTCTGAACAAGGTGATCTAATTAAGTAAGTAGTTTCATAGAGGAAAAGAAAAGATTTCATGGGGATGCGAGTTTTTATTCGCATCTCTTTTTCATTTTTTCAATAAATAGAAGTTTGCGTCCTTCATAACATACCTCCTCTTATTTGTACCTCTCCTACATTCACCAAAATCTATACGTTTCCCGACTCTTTTTTATTTCTGATAATATTTTATGAATTAGAAAAAGATATTATCAAGAAAGGAGGGATAGCAAATGTCTGTAATTAAATGGTTAGTAGGATTGTGTGTGGCGATGTCGCTTCTTGTGGTTGGTTCACTTGGTGTATTTGCCGAAACACAGCCTTTGGAGCCAATTCAAAAAATTGAGGTCGGGTTGAACGATGATTACTTTAACCCGAAAGCCATCACGATTCCTAAAGAAAAACCAATTGTGTTGGTTTTAAAAAATAACGGCGTTAAAGAACACACCTTCACAGTAGAAAGGCTTGGAATTGACTATGAACTCAAACCAAAACAAATCAAAATTGTAACTGTGGAACCAAAAAAGCCTGGTACATATGAACTGATATGTCGATACCATGCCAAAGAAGGAATGGTCGGACAGGTAATCGTAAAATAATAGGCACGGCCAATTTGGCCATGCCTGTTTTTATTACGCTGCTCTTTCTTTTTTTGCAAATAGGTAAATAGAACTCACAAGTAGGAGAAGAATCAAAAGTAGGGAAACAGTCAAAGATAAAGCGAATTGTTTGTCTGGACTTCCTGTTAAAAGCAGTGAACTTGCGTGTGTTGAGAGCCTTGCTGGACTCCAGGTCATCCATTTAGATAATAATGAAGTGAGTGCTGACAACCCAATCGCAACCAGCAATGACATACCTGCTACAAAGATATTACTTTTAAATAATGAGCTTAATAGAAGGGTAACGGTCACGAGAAACACAAGCCACGTCCCATACACGAGTGAACCTTTCAGTAGTTCGCCAAATTCTACGTCACCGATTAATACTCCAGTGTAATACCAAGACGCTAAGATACCTAGTAAAAATGAACCCAATGTCATGATTGTGACGCTTACCCATTTTGCTGTGATGTAATTAGCGAACGAAACAGGTTTTACAAGAATGATATCCGAAACGCCACTGTTTTTTTCCGCTGCAACAATCCCCATAAACGCTAATACCAACACCAAAATCCCGATTTGGCTGTACTGTCCGAAGGTTTGCACGAGCACCTCCTGTGGGGTTGGCACCGGGATATCAAAGACCGCTCCCTCTGGCAACTCACCCGCTGCTTTGATAATCTCGGGCAAATAATAAGAGGTTACAGGCTGCATGATCCCAAGTAAAATGAAGACAAGTGGAATCCACAGGATTTTAAAATTCCGCGTCATCTCAATCCATTCTTTTTTAAATAATACTGTCCACTGTCTCATGCCTTCACCACCTTCATGAATACATCCTCTAGGGACGATTGCCCGATTTTAAATGTTGATACCGGTATATTTTTTGTCAATATATCTTGTAAAATAGCATTTCTTGCAGGTTCAAGTTGAGAAACAACAATTGTTGCATTCATGCGTTCAACCGACACTTCATGAACCGAGTCAATTGCGGTTAAACCTTTTGCCCAAGTGGTGATATCCGTTTCTGCTTCAATAATGATTACATCATGCTGGTGCTTTTTTCGTAGACCCGAGAGCGTGTCACTTAATGCCAATTCTCCCTTTCGGATAATGACAATATCATCACAAACTTCTTCAGCGTCATGCAGCACATGTGTTGAGAACAGAATCGTGGTTTTCTTTTTCAATTCACGCATCATTTCAATGACTTCGCGGCGACCGACAGGGTCTAATGCGGAGACTGGTTCATCAAGCATAACCAGCTTAGGTTCATGAATCATCGCCTGTGCAATCCCAAGGCGCTGCTTCATTCCTCCCGAAAAACCGCCAATTCTCTTTTTCCTTGCATCAATAAGTCCTACCAACTCTAGTAATTCATCCGCTTTTTGCTGTGATTCCTTTTTCGATAAATGTGCAAGTTGCCCAACGTAGACCAAAAATTCATTTGCCGACATCCAGTTGTAAAAAACAGGGTGCTGCGGCAGGTACCCGATGTATTTCCGATGGTCGCCATTTTCCATGCCATCAAAGGAAATTTTACCTGAGGTAGGATGAAGCAGGCCCGCCAACATCCGTAAAGTCGTTGTTTTCCCCGCTCCATTCGGACCTAGTAAAGCTGTACAGCTTCCTTTTTTTATATCAAAGGAAAGATCATTAACCGCCGTTTCCTTTCCAAACCGTTTCACCAAATTTTCAATAGAGACCAATGATTCCGTCATCCTATCTCTTCCTTCCAATTACAAAATAGAGAATCGGGCCAAGTATACTGACCAAAAGGATGACAAACACCCATAAAATCTTTGGTCCATTCGTTTCTTCACTTCTTGCAAGATCAACTATGGCCGTTACCAATAAAATGAATTGAATCACAATGATCGGAGCAATAAGCGCCCAGTTAATACCCGTCATACCCGAATCACATCCCCTCCAAATGTTTTTCCAAAGATAATACGACCGACAACAGGAAAAAGTTCAGTACAAATAAAAGTTTTTTTGGAACACGGGGACAGGTCCCTCGTCCCACCATTTATTTACAGGGACACAGCACCTCTGTCCAGACATAAAAACAGCAACCATTTCTATCATGGTCGCTGTTTAGTTATTTATTCTATTATGTCTGTATGGATGCTAACAAAATAAGATTCTAGTAGGTGTTGGAGCTTGTCCTCCAACTTATAATATTCCCTGTCGGCTTTTTCAATTACCTGATAAAATGAGTACTCGTCGATTTCTCCGTTTTCCAAAACGACAAAATTTTTCCATATTTCTTCGCCGTATTTTTGTAAAATCACAGCATATTCTTGTGCAGCAATTTTTTCGAGTACTTTGGTGAGCTCTTTTATGTAAGTCGTAATGCCCACTTCTGAAATATACTCACTCCACCAATTAAGCAAAGCCTCATGCCCACCACTTTCAAGTTCTGAGTAGTATTGAAAAACAAGAAACGCCTCGTTTAGCACTTGATTTTCTGTTGGAAAATCGATACTGCAAACCTTGTGGATGACTTCATTCCAGATATCGTCTGAACTTTTCATGTTCACTGCCCTCTTCTATTTTTACCTGATTATACCATGAGAACACTGGGACAGTTCTCTCGTCCCACCATTTATTTACAGGGACATGGAACCTCTGTCCCATAAAAAAACCGACTACCCTATTGGGTAGTCGGTTGGATTATTAGCTAAAGTTGCCACCACAGGCTAGACTACTATTTCTCCTAGCTTACGCTTTTGCCATTCCGATTGAAGCATCAGTTGAGTGGGCATTTTCCTCTTCATTTGAGTTTGCATCTTCCTCATCTTTTGATCCTTCATCGTCAGCAGGAGTGCCTTCATCTGCAGGCTTTTTACTATCTTCTGGTTTCTCTTCTTCATTTGGTTGCTTATCTTCTGCAGGCTGCTTGTCTTCTTCCTTCGTTGCAGCTTCTTTGTCTTCTGTCCCTTGCTCACTTTCTTCAAGTGCAGTTAGGGATTGTCCAAAGTACTCAATTGGATTAACAGCAACACCGTTGTTACGGATTTCAAAGTGAACGTGAATAGCTGCTTCTTCATCATATTGATTTTCGCCAGCCATTCCAAGGACTTCACCTTGTTCAACTACATCACCTTTTGCAACTTTTAGGTCTGCAAGAGATTGATACATTGTTACAACACCGTCAGAGTGCTCAATTTCCACAACATTTCCGTGTAGTGGATCTTTTTCAGCACGTGTTACAGTTCCAGCTAATGATGCAACAACTTCAAATGTCTCACCATTTTTAGCAACGATATCAATTCCTTTGTTAGGCGAATAAATATTGTTATAGACTACAAGAGCTGCTTCTTGCTTTTCTGCTGAAGCTTCTGCATCGTAGAATTCCCTAAAGACTTGGATTGCATCTTCGTCAATGACAGGCATCTTAAAGTTTTCTGACGCTTGGTTTACCGGTACACTTGGCTCTTCACCTGTAGCAGTTCCTGGTTGATTCTCACCATATTTCAAATCATCCTTCGCTACATCGTTCTTGCCTTGGAACCATAAAACCGCGGTTAGAATGAGTGCTGCACTTACCAAATAGATTGCTGGGAATACCCAACGCTTTCTAAAAAAACTTTGTAAACTTGATTTTTGAGAAGTACGTTTCTTTTCTTCCTCTCTCATGTTTATCACCTCAGCAACCATTCTGAACACATTCGCGGAATTATATACATTTTCAAAAAATTTTTTTCGATTATTTTTCGACAAAGCCTAAAATATTATTCATAGAATCGAAAATTTTTTTCGAAAAGGGGTCCAGTTGGACGTTGCTTTTTTGGGTTTCGTATGATTTATCAGGTTTTGGAGTTGGTGATGATCTTTTGATTGGAGGCGGTTTGGGGACGGGACTGAAGGTTGACTTGTTAACTTTTGATGATGGACTTTACTTGCGGCCTGGGCGTTCGTTCGGGACTTCATAACCTCGATGAAGAACTTTACCCGCTGCTTGGGCGTTCGTTCGGGACTTCATTACGCCGATGAAGGACTTTGCTTGCGGCTTCGGCGTTCGGGCGGGACTTCATTACGCTGATGAAGGACTTTGCTTGCGGCTTCGGCGTTCGGGCGGGACTTCATTACCTCGATGAAGGACTTTACTTGCGGCTTCGGCGTTCGGGCGGGACTTCATTACGCTGATGAAGGACTTTGCTTGCGGCTTCGGCGTTCGGGCGGGACTTCATTACGCTGATGAAGAGGATTCGTACGACAACTTCCTTCTGATTTCCTCTTCATAACTCCAATGAAGTGGATTCGACCCCAAACTTCCTTCTGATTTCCCCTTCACAAATCCGATGAAGAGGATTCGTACGCTAACTCCCTTCCATTTTCCTCTTCATAACTCCGATAAAGAGGACTCGTACGCTAACTCCCTTCCATTTTCCTCTTCATAACTCCGATGAAGAGCATTCGTGCGACAACTTCCTGCCGCTTTCCCCTTCATAAACTCTATGAAGAGGATTCGACCCCAAACTTCCTTCTGATTTCCTCTTCATAACCTCGATGATGAGGATTCGACACCAAACTTCCTGCCGCTTTCCCCTTCATAAACTCTATGAAGAGGATTCGACCCCAAACTTCCTTCCGCTTTCCCCTTCATAACTCCGATGAAGAGGATTCGTACGACAACTTCCTTCTGATTTCCTCTTCATAACTCCGATGAAGAGGATTCGATCCCAAACTTCCTGCCGCTTTCCCCTTCATAAACTCTATGAAGAGGATTCGACCCCAAACTTCCTGACGCTTTCCTCTTCATAACTCCAATGATGAGGATTCGACACCAAACTTCCTGCCGCTTTCCCCTTCATAACTCCGATGAAGAGGATTCGACCCCAAACTTCCTTCCGCTTTCCCCTTCATAACCTCGATGAAGAGGATTCGACCCCAAACTTCCTTCCGCTTTCCCCTTCATAACTCCGATGAAGAGGATTCGACACCAAACTTCCTGCCGCTTTCCCCTTCATAACTCCGATGAAGAGGATTCGTACGCAAACTCCCCCACGTTTTCCCCTTCAAACTCTGATGAAGAGGATCGCACGACAACTTCCTTTCGCGTGCCACATTACAAGCGTTACACAGCGGCCTTCTCTAGCTTTCCCCTTCATAACTAAATCTGATATACCAACTTTTCAGACGACGTACCACGCTTCGGTACCGGTAAACCCGAGTAAGTACGCAAAAACTCCTCCCTCACACCTTCAATGAATGCTATACTATGTAGGTACATTTTTTAAAGGAGAATTTTCATGAGAGCATTATTACGACTTCTACTATTAATTGCACCATTTTTATATATGATTTTGATTTTTATATTGTCGAGTCTTCCGTCGGATGCGATTGTGAACACTCCGTTTTCCTGGGACCGGGCTTTTAAAGAATCGCTGCACCTCATCGAATTTGGTATTCTTTACGGGCTTTGGGTATTGTTTTTCCTTGTGCAAGGAAAGTTCAGCCCTAAAGCGAGTCTCGTTTCCGCTGTGATTGCCATTGCCTACGGCTTCTCAGATGAGTTGCACCAGTATTTCGTCCCTTACCGATCTGCGACTGTAATTGATCTTGTTAAGGACACAATTGGCGTGCTTGTGCTTTATATGATTGTAAAAGTTAGTTATTTTGGAGAAAAACTGCCGAGGATAAGAAAGCTCCTCTACTGGGTGGAGAGCTTAAACAGCAAAAATGCAGAGGGGAAGTAACCCCTCTGCCTTTATTTTTTCACGGTTAATTTATTTAAAAAGTTCTCTGTGGATGAAATTTCAACGCCTTGGTAGTAATGTGTCACAATGTCCTTGTAACTCTTACCTTCCTTCGCCATTCCATCGGCACCATATTGACTCATGCCAACACCGTGGCCGTAGCCCTTCGTTTGAATGACGATATGGCTGCCTTTACGCTCCCATGAAAAATCACTAGAACGAAGGCCTAATGCATCACGCACTTGCACCCCTGTGAATGTCTTGCCCCCGACTTCAACAGATGCTACACGATTTGATTTCGTTCTTGAAGTAATCTTGCCAATATCGTTACCATTGCCAAGCTTAATCCCTAATTTAGATTCAAATTCGGATACTGGCATATTGACTTGAGAATGAAACTTTTCTGTATTGACATCCCACGGGCTCTCCACACTTTTTAAGTATGGTACTGCATTTTTCCAAACGTTCTCCGAGTCTTCAGTATATCCATTACTTGTTGAGTAAAATACGGCATCAATTGGTTCACCATTAAAGGTTATAATTTGTCCTTGTGTTTCGTTAACGGCTTGCCTAATTTTTTCGATTTTCCAATCATAGTCGCCTTTCCATTGGACCTTTAGTTCCTCATTGTTTTTATAAACCTGATGACTGACCGTATCTGAAACATCTGCACCATTTGGCACCTTTAACTTTTGATCACTCAACATTTGTCTAACCACGTATGTTCTTGCTGCCAGCGCTTGTGCCTTTAATGCTTCTAACTCAAATTCTGCAGGCATTTCCATCGCGAGCACGCCTACTACATATTCTTCTAGTGGCACATTTTCAATTTTCTGAGCACTGACACGGTGAACGGCAACCTCCACAGTTGGCCCTGAGGCGATTTGAGGCGGTTCCGGATTTGATTGTCGCTCTTCAGCTAGCTTTCCCGCACCTTTATCAGAGAACGGAATGACAAGCATTGATGGAATCAATAAAATTAAGACGAAAAGGACAGAAACTAGTACAATGATTGGTTTAATCTGTTTCATGAATGCAAGCCTCCACTTTGAAATTAATGCACGAACGTAAACATGCACCTATATATCAATATCTATGGTAGTGGACAAGCTTTTATGACATTTAATAGCAGAAAAATATTTGTGTTCTATTATCTACCACTCATAGTGTAATTTTCCTATTACTACCATTATCAAATAAAAGGGGAAACGTGTAAGATGATTAAAAACTGGATTAGTAGACTATGTCTTGGCACTTTCTTTTCATCATTGAGAATCCAGACTCTCACGCGACTGGCGTTATTATTACTACTTCTTATCATTGCAAATATCATTCCTGCTATAAAAAATTATAAATAATAGGAATAAAAATAAAAAAGCTAGAGATATTACCATGTATGGGTAATGTCCCTAGCTTTTTACGTGGTTAGTTAGAAGTTTACCTTTGCTTCTTCCACTAGGCTATCTGTTGCTTCATTTATACGTTCAATGTCAGCACCCAATGCCGCAAGCTTTTGGTGGAAGTCCACATAACCACGGTCTAAGTGCTTAAGTTCTGTAACACGTGTGTATCCATCTGCAACCAATCCGGAAAGAATAAGGGCAGCAGCAGCACGTAAATCAGTTGCGGCTACTTCAGCTCCTTGAAGCTGGGATTCTCCGTTGATGATAACAGAACGACCTTCAATTTTGATGTCACCGTTCATGCGTCGGAATTCCTCGACGTGCATGAAGCGATTTTCAAATACAGTTTCCGTAATCATACTTGTGCCTTTTGCACGAAGTAATAATGCCATCATTTGTGATTGCATATCAGTTGGGAAACCAGGATGTGGCATTGTTTTGATATCCACAGCATGTAATTGATCTGGACCAATGACACGTAAACCATCTTGTTCTTCAATGATGGTAACGCCCATTTCTTCCATTTTTGCAACTAATGAGCTGAGGTGTTCTGGTACTGCGCCTTGAACAAGAACATTACCGCCTGTAATTGCAGCTGCCACCATGAATGTGCCTGCTTCAATGCGATCAGGGATAATACTGTGAGTTGCTCCATGCAATTCTTTTACACCTTCGATGCGAATTGTACCAGTACCTGCGCCTCTAACGTTAGCTCCCATTGCATTAAGGAAGTTGGCTAGATCAACGATTTCCGGTTCTTTCGCACAGTTTTCAATAGTCGTCATTCCGTCTGCTAATGTAGCAGCCATCATGATGTTTTCAGTAGCTCCCACACTTGGGAAATCCATATATACTTTTGCACCACGAAGTCTACCATTGACCTCGGCATCGATATATCCATTTCCAACTTTCACAATTGCACCCATTGCTTCGAATCCTTTTAAATGCTGGTCAATCGGTCTTGAGCCAATTGCACAGCCGCCAGGAAGAGCAACTCTCGCATGGCCATTGCGTGCAAGCAATGATCCCATGACTAGTACAGATGCGCGCATTTTTCGAACATATTCAAAAGGTGCTTCCGTTTTTAGCTCTCTTGATGCATCAACAACGATTTGATTGTTTGCAAACGTAACGTCTGCATTTAAATAACGCAATACCTCATTAATCGTATACACATCTGAGAGCGTGGGTACTTCATTTATTACACTTTTTCCATTACTTGCTAATAAGGATGCAGCGATTACTGGCAAAACGGCGTTCTTTGCGCCTTCTACTTTGACTGTGCCGTTTAGCTTACGACCGCCGCGGACGATGATTTTTTCCAAGGTATTCCCCTCCGCGTCCCATTTTCTATATATTCATATTCATTCATTACAATTGGTGTTCCATCTCGAATGTGTTAAAAGAACCCAATCTTATTACATTCATACCTTTTTTGTGAGAAAGTACATTCACACTGCTGTAGTATATGCAAACCACCGGGCAAGTGTCTCTATTCTGATGTGATGAACCCAATTAGGTCGATCAAACTTTGTTTTTTAAATAATAGGCTAGCTCGTTGCTAAACGGGCATATCCTCATTTTTTTAAGGCTTCATTTTTTTTACAAAACCAATTTACATCATATCACTTAAGCATTCGCTGGCACAAGTGAAAAATGTGGGATTTTCGCACAAATTGTCGAAAAAGTTTAGGTCGTTTGTAGCAATGTTTTCACACGAAAATTTTACATAACTCACATAGTACATGTTATACGTAAGGAACTTTGTTTTTTTGAGGGTTTGTCTTCTTTTTTAGACAGTTTACATATGTGGATAACTATCTTGAAAAAGTAAGTACTTTTGATGACATTTCTAGAAGGGACTAACTTGCGGGCCACCGCTTGGGGTGATTCTTCCGTGAAAATCATCAACTTGGGTTCCTTCGTATTCTACTTCCAGCAAAAACCAATGTATTTTTCTATACCATTGGTATACTAAGGAATGTTTTAAAAAAAGCATCATGACTCGTACTCTTATTTGATTTCCTCTCCTTACTTACATTTTTTCCAGATGTATCACGCAGGATACGTGGAAAGTAGTGGAGAGAACAGATGAAAACTACTTCGAATACTTTTACCTTAAACTTCTTGCATATATTATTCATTCATAAAGGACAAAGTAACAGTTAATTTAAGATAGTAGGTAATTGTTGTGACCAAAGAAGATAATCTAAGAAAAAATTGCTGACGGTCGATCCAATTGCAATCGTCACAAGAACGAGAAGAACGCGCACCTGAAAAATATGATTTGGCTTTACCAAATGCTCATATCGAATACTTTGCAGCGCCCACCATGTAACTGCAATAAAAATTAAATGTGAAATAATACTTATAAGTGCTTGATACCCAAAACCTGCTAACATAAACCCACTCCTTGAACTTTATTCAGCAGCAATTCCCCTTCAACAAGTGGGAAATGATGCAAAAAAGCATTCAAAATCCAGCCAGGGTTTAAACCCTCACTGAATAAAGATAAGCCTCCGGCGGATGCCACAGATTTATAAAGGAAGTATTTCGAGAAGCTCGAAAAAATCTGGGCGAAAATACGCCAAGGCGCATTTGATTATAAAAAAAGGAAATATGTATGAAACACACACCTATACATTTTAGCATTTTCTGTGACAGAAGTCCTCAAATACAAGCCTACAAAAAGCTACAATAATAAACACCAAAACAAAAGAAGAGGCATCCCCATACCTCTTCTTCTCATACACCCCTATTTGTTTGAAATGGAATGGCAACATTTCATGGTGCTGCCACCCAACTTTTATCCTATAAAATCTGCGAAGCTTTCGAATTGCTGGATGAATTCAAAGGCGACACCTGGGAAAATTCCAAAGCCAATGGTCCCAACCACTGCAACAATTAAAACAATCAACACACCTGCAGGTAATTTAATTTTTTCATCGTTTGCAGCAGGTCTAAAGAACATCTGTGTTAAAATTCCGAAGTAATAGAAATAGGATACAACGGTTGTTGCAATCATAATCGACGCCAGCACATAATGTGGTGGGCTCGTTACAAAAGCTCCAATGAAAATCTCTAGTTTTCCAATGAATCCTGCCGTTCCAGGGATACCTGCTAAAGAAAGGATAAACACTCCAAGTGCAACGGCTAACACGGGTGAGCGCTTATATAAACCTGCAAATTGACTAATATCCTCGGAGTCAGATTTCTGCGTGATCACCTGAAGAACCGCGAAGAATCCAAGGCTCATGAAGAGATAAGCAACTAAATAGAACCAAATCGCATCCATCATAAAATATGAGAAAGCTACAAATGCTACTAACAGGTATCCTGCGTGGGCAATACTTGAGTATGCCATCATCCGCTTTATATTTCGTTGTCTAAGCGCAATGGTATTCCCGATAATCATGGTTGCACCCGCTATGATTGCTAACAGGTCTTGCAGGTGGAACAATAAAAATTCTGCTTCACCATTTCCTGAGGGCGCTTGGATGAACCCTGTTACTATAATTCTTAAGATAATAACAAAGCCCGCTGTCTTTGAAACAACACTTAAAAACGCCGTAACAGGTGTTGGTGCTCCTTGATACACATCAGGTGCCCACATATGGAATGGAGCAGCCGCGATCTTAAAGGATAGTCCAACTACGATCATAAACAAAGCAAGTGCAACAAGATAGATATGTTGTGGATCCTGAAGGTTACCGAATGCTCCGAAAATCTCCCTTAAATTCGAGGTTCCAGTGAGTCCATAGACATAGCTGACACCGAATAAAAAGATGGCTGTGGAGACCGTTCCGTTAATGACATACTTCATCGCGGATTCATTTGATAACCTATTGCGTTTCCGAAGCCCAGCTAATATATAGGAAGAAATCGAGAGCAATTCTAATCCGACAAATAATGTAATCAAGTCACCACTTGATGTCATAATCATCGTACCTAAGAGTGCTGCTAGAAGTAAGTAGTAAAACTCACCACGATACTCAACAAGCCCCTCTTCGGGTTCATAGCTCATTGCTAGCAAGAGTACAAGTCCTGTCCCCACTAGTAAAATTAATTTAAAAGCAATCGCAAAGGAATCAAGTCTAAATGTATCGTACAAAATCGATGTGACATCATTCCCGATTAACGAAACCGTAAACCCGATTGCAACAAGGATTCCCACGACTCCAATCCAACCGAGTGGCCGTCGGTCCTTGTCTTTTCCCATAAATAAATCCAGTAACGATAGAAGGGTTGCAACACCGAGGATGATAAATTCAGGTGCCATAACTCCCCAATCAAAGCTTAGTAAAGTTTCTGTATCCATCGGCTCACCCTCCTAACCCTAGCATGATAGTTTCAAGTGCAACCTGAAGTGGCTGTGTAAGCACGTTAGGATAAACACCAATCAATACGATAAACGCAAGTAACACCAATACCGGTACCATTTCAATTGGACGTAAATCAACTGCTCCCTCATAGGAATGAATCGTCTTACCATATGTCACATGTAGTACTGCACGAAGCAAATACACAGCTGTCATAATAATGCCGATTGCCCCAACCGCAGCGAGAACTGGCATTTCCTTAAACAGCCCAAGGAATGCCATGAATTCACTAACGAATCCGGACATCCCAGGTAAACCAAGTGAAGCCATCGCAGCTGCTAATAAGAATCCAGCCGTTAGTGGCATCACCTTTGCAAGCCCACCAAGCTTATCAATATACGATGTGCCTGCTCTCTCGTACATGACCCCAATTAAGAAGAACAATAATGCTGAAATCAAGCCATGTGACACAACTTGGAATACGGCGCCTTGCACTCCCGCTTCATTCATCGCACCAAGTCCTATCAACACAATTCCCATATGCGAAATACTCGAGTACGCCAGAACCATTTTGAAGTCTTTTTGGACGAATGCTAAAAATGCCCCATACAAAAGATTGATTACTCCCAGCACCGCAACAATTGGAGCAAGTGTGCTGAATTCATCTGGGAAGAATCCCATTCCGAAGCGGATGATCCCGTAAGCTCCAATCTTTAAAAGGATTCCTGAGTGTATCATGACAATGGATGGCGGTGCTTGTACGTGAACACGAAGCATCCATGTATGAAGTGGAAAAATCGGCAATTTAATTCCAAATCCAATGATGATCGCAATCAATAATCCAAGTTTTAGGTCCTCAGAAAATGTACCTGGAATTGGCAAGCTATCTGCCGGGCTGGCAAAAATCGCCGTTAGTGCCGAAATATTCGTTGTTCCAGCCTTTGCAAAAATGATCATGATCACGATCAGCAAGATCGCGGAACCTAATCCGTTATAGATTAAAAAACTAAATGCTGCTTTTTCTTTTTCAAAATATCCCCACTTCCCAATGAGAAAAAACGTAGAGATTAAGGTCATTTCAAAGAACACGAAGAACAATAGTAAGTTCCCGGCTGTGAATACGCCAAGCATTCCTAGTTCAAGTAAAAGGAAGAGCATGAAGTAGCCTTTCCATTCCTTCTTGATATGAACGGATGCAATAGCAGCAAGTGTGGAAATCACAGTTGTTAAAAGAACGAGTACTAGGGTGAATCCGTTTAGACTCATCTCATAATTGACTTCCCACGGATTGCCTTTTGGCAGAAAGCCAAACCAATAGACTGATTCCTTTAGCTTTTCAAGGTCTCCGCCACCTGTATAAAACCCGTACACATAAAGAGCCAATACCAATGAAGGAATAGTAGCTAATACGCCAACTAATTTAATCGTTTTTTCCTCAGTTTTTGGTACAAAAGCAAGTAGTGCAATACCTAAAATCGGGAAGAATACTAAAAGTGAAAGAATAAATGAGCTCATCTTAAGTACCCCCCTGTCAGTGCCACAACAAGTAGTAAAATCGCTAATCCAACAAAGGCAACGGAAGTGTACATTTGAACTTGCCCGTTTTGAAGCTTAGCTCCAAGCTTTCCGATTCCTTGGGTTGCCATTGCCACGCCTTTTACAATTCCCCCTACTAAAAATTCATCTATATAGCGAAGGAATAAACTAAATACCTTTGTCGCGTAGACAACGGTCATGTTATAAAATTCATCAATAAAATATTTGTTATAGACGACACTATACATAATTGGTGCGCGAGAGCTGAAAAAGTCTCTTGAAATAGACTTCCGTTGATACATCCCATAGGCAAGCAGCAGACCAAATAGGGACGCAAATGTTGCAACAGCCATAATCCAACCTGGCCCTTCGTGATGACTTGGTCCATATAGGTTCGTACCTTCTGTTAACCAATCCCCTAAAAAGGTGCCAAACCAAGGTGTGTTCACATATCCTGCTACAACCGCTAGAACTCCAAGAACAATCATCGGTATTGTCATCACACTCGGTGATTCTTTGACATTTGTTTGTTTTCCTCTTGCCTCACCAGTGAACACCATGAAGAACAAGCGGAACATATAAAATGCAGTAAAGAAAGCCGCAATCACCGCTAACCAGAACAGCACGTAATTCCCTTGTGCCCAGGTCGCAATTAAGATTTCATCCTTACTGAAAAAACCTGAGAAAAATGGAACACCACTGATAGCTAAGGTCCCAATTAAGAATAGAGGACCTGTAATGCGAAGTTTTTTCCACAATCCACCCATTTCCTCAATGTTCTGTGTGTGAACAGCATGGATGACGCTACCCGCTGCCAAGAACAACAATGCTTTAAAGAAAGCATGTGTCATTAAGTGGAATACTCCTGCAACATACCCGGCAGATCCTAATGCAAGCATCATATAGCCAAGCTGACTCACAGTAGAGTAGGCCAGAACACGTTTAATATCCTTTTGTGCTAAACCTATTGATGCTGCAAAAATCGCGGTAATTCCTCCGATAATCGCAACTGTCATCAACGCGGCATGACTTGCAGCAAATAAAGGATAAGTCGTAGCCACTAAATAAACCCCCGCCGCAACCATTGTAGCTGCGTGGATTAAAGCTGAAACAGGTGTCGGACCTTCCATCGCATCCGGCAACCAGGTGTGAAGTGGGAATTGACCAGATTTACCAACAGCTCCCACAAAAATTAAAATCGCAGTTAATGTGATCATGGTTGGTGAAATATCTCCAGCACCAACGGCGCTAAAAATTTCATCATATTCAAAGCTGTTAACTTGCCAGAATAATAGAATCATCCCAATTAATAAGCCTACATCTCCGATACGCGTCATAATAAACGCTTTTTTCGCTGCAGCTTTTGCTTCTTCCTTATAGAAATAGAAACCAATTAATAGGAATGAACCAAGTCCTACAAGCTCCCAGAAAATATACGTTTGGAGAAGGTTTGGAGAAATGACCAATCCTAACATCGCAAAAGTAAATAACCCAAGGTACGCATAGAAAACAGGAAAGCGCTCATCACCATGCATATACCCTTTTGAATACATATGTACTAAAAAACTGACAAGCGATACTACCACTAACATAAGTGCATTTAATTGATTGACTTCAAACCCCGCTGTTAAGTGAACATCCCCAATTGATAACCACGTGCTCTCATATTTGTATGTTGAGTTCCCAAGTCTCGAAATGAGAACCAACACCGAGTAGACGAATGAAATAAATGTTAGCAGAATGCCAAGATACGCACTCGACTCCTTCAATCGTTTACCGAATATAAGAAGGAACAAAAAAGAGATAAGCGGGAAAAGCGGTATGATCCATGCATTTTCCATCATCGTATCACAATCCCCTTCTTTGGCTTGCGGCTAAGGCTGAGTAGACCATTTGGTTCACAGCCTTTACCGGTACTTCATCAAATACGACTTAGCGTATTGTCGTTTTATTCTCCCAACAAAAGCTAAGTTAATGTTTCATCGTATTCATTTCATCAATATTAACTGTGCGTTTATTTCGGTACAACGCCATCAAAATAGCTAGACCAACAGCAAATTCAGCTGCAGCAATGGCGATTGTAAACAGTGAGAAAATTTGACCCGTAATTCCAGGGACCATTCCGTATTTACTAAAAGCCACAAAATTAATATTTACCGCATTTAGCATCAATTCAACAGAAATTAACACAATAACTGTATTTCTTTTTGTGAATGCCCCGTAAAGACCAATACAAAATAAAATTAACGCTAGGATGAGGTAGGCTGCTAATGGAACAGAACTCATTCCTCGTTCGCCTCCTCTACATTGTCTTTTTTCGCTAAGATGATTGCCCCTACTAACGCCACAAGTAAGACAACAGATGTTAATTCAAATGGAATCACGTATTTTGCATAAAGCTCCATTCCAATCTTCTCCGTATTGTTCACGTGCAGGTCTGTCGCTTGCCCTCCAAAATCCAAATCGTAAATGCCAAGGTAAACAGCAACACCAAATGCAAGGATTCCAAAAAGAACAAGGAAGGTTCGACCACGACTTACTTTTGGTTCGTTTGTGTCATTGTGTTTCGTCAGCATAATACCAAAGAGCATTAAAATGGTGATGGCCCCTGAGTAAATTAAGACTTGCACAGCTGCAACGAATTCTGCATGAAGCATCACATACAAACCTGCGATACTAATGAAGGTGAATACAAGTGCGATTACCATGTGGATGACCTTTTGGAGGTTCAGCATTAATATACCGCCGCCAATCGCACTAATTGCTAGGACTATGAATGCTAAAAATTCTCCAGTCACGCTTTATTCTCCTTCCTTACATTCGTATCATTTTCATCTAACCACTCAAGGTTTTTAAATAAGTCATCACGACTGTATTCCGCAAGTTCAAAGTTGTTTGTCATGACAATTGCTTCTGTCGGACAAACCTCAGTACATAGGTCACATAGAATACAAATTTCAAAGTTAATATCATAGGTATCAATTATTTTCCCTTTTTTGGTCGGGTCAGGGTGTTTTTTCCCGGTTAGCTGGATACAATCGGTTGGACAAATGTTGGCACATTGATTACATACGATACATTTTTCCGGATAAAATTTTTGAATACCACGAAAGCGATCTGGTAGTGGTAATGGTTCATTCGGATAATCATATGTGACTTTTTTATAGGTTAATTGATTAAGGGTATATTTCATCCCTTTCAGCAAGCCAAACATAGTTTGTCACCCCTTTATAAGGTAGTTTCGGTACACGAATCCTTTTTAGAAAAACGTTGTTTTCGCAAACATTGTTGTTTACTATATCGTTGACCTCCGCTTCAGGTGGACGCTTTCCGCGGGCGTGGCTTGAGCCTCCTCAACGAAATGTGGAGGCGGCTTGCACAGAAACGAGAAAATTGGCCGACTAAAGCGCCACTTCCTGTGGCGAAGTCGGCACTAGCACGTCGTGTGCGTCGGAGACTCCGACAAAGAGGCGTATTTTGCCTCTGAAGGAGGAGTTGAAATTTCCCGAGTTTCTAGCCGCTGCAACTGGACAGGTCGCTACTGCTCCTACGGGGTCTCAAGTCTCACGCTTTTCCCGCTGGACTCTGAATTTGCTTCTTTGAAATAACCCACGCACGAAGAAAATGTGAATACATTTTCGAGGAGTCGCCACCTTACGCTCCAATCAACTAGGTTTGCACACTTATCAAAAAGCAACAAGTTTTTAGAAAAGAACCTAGAAAAATAATTCCTTAATTAAAGCCGATAAGAAGATGTTAGCTAATGCAATTGGAAGGAGTACTTTCCAACCGAATTCCATCAGTCTGTCAGCACGTAAACGTGGGAAGGTGGAACGGAACCAGATTAAAACAAAGATTACCAAGCTAAACTTTAATGAGAACCAAACGGCACCAGGTATAAAGTCTAGGAATAAAACTGGTTTCCAGCCTCCTAAGAAAAGAACGGTCGTTAAGGCTGCCATCGCAAACATATACACATATTCGGCAAGCATAAAGAAAGCCCATCTAAATCCTGAATACTCAATATGGAAACCAGCGACAATCTCTGATTCTGCTTCAGGTAAGTCAAATGGCACACGGTTTAATTCGGCAACAGACGCGATAAAAAATACAATAAAGGCAATCGGCTGTGCAAAAATAAACCAAACCTTATCCTGAGCTTCAACAATATCAGAAAGATTCAAGCTTCCAGATAATAAAATAACCCCAATCACTGACATCACCAGCGGAATTTCATAGGAAATCATCTGTGCAGCTGCACGCATTCCTCCCATGAGGGCATATTTATTATTCGATGCCCAACCACCTGCGACAATTCCAATCGTAGTGAGTCCAGATACGGCGATGTAATAGAGCAACCCCACCCCAATATCTGCAAATTTATAGCTTTCCGTAAACGGAAGTGCTGCCACAACCATGAAGGCTGGAGCAAACGCAAGCACAGGTGCAAGTATAAACAGGGGACGGTCCGCCACTTTCGGGATTACATCTTCTTTAATAAGAAGCTTTAATACGTCAGCCACTGTTTGTAAAAGCCCCCAGCGTCCCCCTACTTGGTTCGGACCCTGACGTGCTTGCATGAAGCCCATCACCTTACGTTCTGCAAGGATTCCATACGTAACGAATCCTAGGATGACTAATAGTAAGACGGTTGCAAGTAAAAAGAAAATACCAAAATTCAGCCAACTCGGAGGTGAATTCAGTAGGTTTTCTATCATTAGCCGTCAACCTCCCCGAGGACAATGTCGATTGCACCTAAAATGGTGATCAGGTTTGCCATATTCTCACCCTTTAAAAGCTTCGGGAGGATTTGGAGATTGTAGAATGACGGACGTCTGAATTTCAAACGATACGGTTCTTTTTTACCATCACTCGAAATATAGCAGCCAATTTCTCCACGTGGTGATTCAATTCGTACATATGCTTCACCCTTTGGTGCTTTAATTATTTTCGGAACCTTGGCCATAATCGGACCTTCTTCAGGGAATTGTTCCACAGCCTGTTCTACTATTTTAAGAGATTCCTCAATCTCTTCCATACGGCAGTGATAACGTGCCCATGCATCTCCACCGTCTCTCGTTGGTACGTCAAAATCAAAGCGGTCATAGATTGAATATGGCTCATCTTTTCTAAGATCCCATTTAACACCTGTACAACGAAGATTCGTACCACTTAGGGAGTAATTTAATGCATCTTCCTTCGTGTACTTTCCAACTCCAATGACACGGTCCCTGAAAATTTCATTTCCTGTTACTAGCTGGTGGTACCCTGGAAGCTGTGACCTCATATATGGAACAAATTCCTTTACCTTTTCAATCCAACCTTCAGGCGCATCCCATTTAACCCCACCTACACGCATGTAGTTAAAGGTCAGCCTTGCCCCGGAAAGCTCATTTAGTAAATTAATAATCATTTCTCTCTCTCTAAATGCATAAAGAAACGGTGTTGTTGCTCCGATATCAAGTAAATACGTGCCCCACCATACAAGGTGACTCGCAATTCGCCCCAATTCCATAGCGAGGATCCGTAAGTATTCAGCCCGCTCAGGAACCTCAATGTCCATCATTGTTTCAACCGCATGACAAAGTACATAGTTATTCGTCATCGCTGACAAATAGTCCATTCTGTCTGTGTACGGAATGATTTGTGTGTATTGCAAGTCCTCTGCAAGTTTTTCTGTTCCACGGTGTAGGTATCCAATTACGGGTGTAGCTTCTGTGATGATTTCTCCGTCAATTTTAACAACAAGACGGAATACTCCGTGCGTACTTGGATGCTGTGGCCCTACATTTAGGAGCATTTCTTCTGTACGAATCATATGCTACACCTCCACGTCAAACGGTTCATAGTCTTTTCTAAGTGGATGTCCCACCCAGTCGTCCGGCAATAGGATTCGTGTTAAATTTGGATGTCCTTCAAATTTAATCCCGAGCAAATCAAATGCTTCACGCTCTGGCCAATTTGCGCCTTCCCATAAAGGCTGTAAGGATGCAGTCGTTGGCTCATCACGGTCAAGCTTCACTTTTAATGCAACAGATTGACGGTTTTTATAAGAGTATAAGTGAACATACATTTCCATATGCGATTGGAAGTCTGTACCATGGAGTTCCGATAGATAATCAAATCCAAGCTGTTCATTAAACTTTAAAAACTGTGCAATCCTATAATATGTATCCGGCTTTGCAACAAGTGTTGGCACATCTTTTGATAATGTATTAATATATGAATCTTCTAAAACGTCACCACCTAGGTGCTCCGTGATTACTTTCACGTACTTATCCAAATATTTTTGGTTAGGTGACGGCGTTGCCTCTTCTTCTACTACTTCCCCAGGTGCTCCACCTGCAGCGGCTTTTGCTTTTGCTGCTGCCGCGGCCTTTGCCTTGGCTGCTGCAATTGCTTTCGCTTTTTCCTTCGCAAGATCGTCGCCACCACCGCCAGCTGCCGCTTTGGCTTTCGCTGCTGCCGCCGCTTTTGCCTTGGCTGCTGCTACAGCTTTCGCTTTCGCTTTTGCTAGTTCATCATCTGTTGATCCTTCGCCCGCTTTTTCAGCCGCCTTCTGCTTCGCCAGTGCTGCAGCCTTTGCTTTCGCTGCCGCAACCGCCTTTGCCTTCGCCTTCGCTAAGTCGTCATCACTTGATGCTCCACCAGCCGCTTTTTGCTTCGCTAATGCCGCGGCCTTCGCCTTTGCCGCCGCTGCTGCTTTCGCTTTCGCAGTTGCTTTGTCGTCTCCTTCTGACGTGTCCGCTGATGCGGCCTCTGCCGCCTTTTGCTTTGCTAGTGCCGCGGCCTTCGCCTTTGCTGCCGCTGCTGCTTTCGCTTTCGCAGTTGCTTTATCGTCTCCCTCTGACGTGTCCGCTGATGCAGCCTCTGCCGCCTTTTGCTTTGCTAGTGCCGCGGCTTTTGCCTTCGCTGCCGCTGCTGCCTTTTGTTTTGCAATGTCAATATTTACTTCTTCTGATGATTCTGAATCTTCATTAGACGCTGTCGCCTCTTCAGCTTGTAGTTTGGCCTTTTGCTTAGCTAGCGCCGCGGCCTTCGCCTTTGCTGCCGCAGCAGCTTTTGCCTTCGCAATATCTATATTTTCTTCCTTGGATTCCTCTTTATTTTTCGCTTCAGCTGCCTGTTTTTCGGCTAGTCGCTTTTTTGCAGCTTCCTTCGCCTTCTCTGCAGCCTCTCGCTTAAGTTGTTCCAGGTCTTTTTCTTCGCTCACGCTAAATCACCTTCTTCCCCGTTTTAGCCTCATAGCGAATCTTTTCTTTTAATTTATTAATCCCGTAAATAAGTGCAGCTGGGTTTGGTGGACAGCCTGGGATGTATACATCAACAGGTACAATCTGGTCGACCCCTTTCACAACCGCATATGATTTCACATAAGGACCCCCTGCTGTTGCACATGAACCCATCGCAATGACCCATTTTGGTTCTGGCATTTGATCATACAATCTCTTTAAAACCGGTGCCATCTTCTTGGTCACTGTACCTGATACAATCATGCAATCGGACTGACGTGGAGATGTTCGGAAAAAGGAACCAAATCGATCCAAATCATAGTGGGAAGAACCTGTCCCCATCATTTCAATTGCACAACAAGCTAGACCAAATGTAAGTGGCCACAACGAATTACTTCGCGCCCAACCTTTCACCTGCTCTAGCGTCGTCATAAATACACTTCTCTTTAACTCTTCCATCTCTAAATCTGAAATTCCATCAATTTTTAAATCCATTTTAACACGCCCTTCTTCCAAGCATATACTAAGCCGATAACGAGCATAACAACGAAAATCAACATCTCAACTAATGCGAAAATCCCGAGTTTTTCGTAGGCAACTGCCCATGGATATAAAAATACAGTCTCAACATCAAAAATAACAAACAATAACGCAAAGATATAATAGCGTACATTAAACTGTACACGCGAATCATGGAATGGCTCAATCCCACTCTCATATGTAGTAGCCTTCTCCTCACTCGGTGCATGTGGCCGTAGCAACTTCCCCAAAAACAACGCCACAATCGGGAGTAGAATTCCCAACAACAAGAAGACAACCACAATCAAGTAATTATTCAAATACTGATTCAACAGATCCTCCATGTAGCCCCCTCCGATATCTAATATAATCAAATGCGCCATGGCGTATTTGCACCCGATTTATTTTCAAGCTTGCGAAAAGTTTCTTTTCAAAATCGAGGCATCCGCCGGAGGCAAACTTTATTCAGTCACGTTTGGAACACACCACAATTATGTATTCAAATTTCATCACCAACTCGAAAAAGTATGGAACAGCACTGAATAAAATTTTATTGCCAAAATATTATAAATGTAACCGAATACATTATAGCACTTTTCCCAGCCTAGTGTCGACCAAACCTGGCACATATTCTACGAAATTACCATTTAAGACAAATAAAGTAAAAATGGGCAGAAAAAGCTTGTAATTCTAGTCATTTTTTCTTTAATTTATTGTTTCAGCCGGGGCTGAAATGATGTGCTTTACGTTCATTAAAAATAACAATTTCTATTTTTATAGAACAATAGTAAGGATCTTCATTTTTTCAATCATGTGATTCATGCCTCGAACAAGCTTTTTCACCAACTGAGGGTACGAATACACTTTATTCGTATCAATGCAATATACATTTATTCCTTTGGCTGTTTTCGCAAACTTTGTTGTTTTTATATCGTTGACTTCCGCTTCAGGTGGACGCTTTCCGCGGGCGTGGCTTGAGCCTCCTCGTCGCCACCTTACGCTCCAATCAACTTGGTTTGCAATTTATTAACAAAAAGCAACAATCTTTTAGAAAAGAGCCATACCTTTTGACTGTAAAATTACCTCACCAAAACCTGCATCTCCAACTCCATTCAATCCCTCCAACCTCTATCGTCCATAAATTTTAAATATTGTCCTATACTAATAGACTATTGTCCATAAACGAAAAATATCAGCCATAAATCAAAATTATTGTCCAAAAAAGGAAAGAGCCATGAAAACAAGCGGTTCTTATGCATAAGCTTTACCTTCAACGCACAACCTATAATAGGAAATGATTGATATTAAGGTGGCTTTAAATGAAAGGAAAGCTTATAAGCGCAGTTCATATATATGTACTTTTGATAATGTCTACCGGTTTTATGGTACATGTCCAGATTCTCCCTGTACTCTTATCAACTTCGAACAGGGATTCATGGTTAAGTGTTATTTTTAGCACGATTCCATTCATTATCTGGATTCTACTTGTTTACTATCTCTATAAAAAAATAAATGGGCAAACTGACATATTTTCATTGCTTAGTAAAAAAGTTAAATATAAATGGATTTACACTTTGCTAAACGGAATACTTGGTTCTTATTTCTTACTTGTAGCCTTGGTTACGTTAAAGTTCACATTTATATGGGCAAAAGGGAACTATTCTCTTGATACCCCAGACTTTGTTATTATCATCATGTTTGCTGTTGTATGTTTTTATGCTTCATTAAAAGGATTACTGACGATAAGTACAATCGCTTTTATTTCTTTACCTGTTGTATCTATCTTTGGTTTCACAGTTGGAATTGGAAACACACCGAGGAAGGATTATGAATTACTTTTTCCGTTTTTTGAAAATGGGTACAGTGAATTTTTGCAAGGAATCCTTTATTCATGCTCAGGTTTATTTGATATCGTTTTTTTATTGTTTTTAACCCCTTTTATCCAAAACAAACTTAAAGCTAAGTGGTTAATTCTGACTGGATTCATGCTTGTATGCTTAATTTTAGGCCCCCTAACAGGAGCTCTATCTGAATTTGGACTACAAGAGGCTGTAAAGCTGAGAAATCCTGCCTATGAAGAATGGCGATTGTTAAAAATAGGTGAACATATTACCCGATTAGATTTCCTGTCCATGTTTCAGTGGCTTTCAGGGGCTTTCGTTCGAATAAGTTTATGTTTGTTTATTGTGGAAAAGCTCTTTACGTTTCGAAAAAGCGCAAAATGGGTGCTTCCTACCCTTTATTCAATTCTAATTTTAGGTGTTTATATTCCATGGGATGCGCATTCCTTTTTTTTATTTTTAAAAAATATTTATTTCCCGATCAGTCTTGGTGTTCAAATCTTCATTTTACTATTCTTTTTATTACTGATTCATTTGGCGGGTGAAAAACATGGAGAAAGTAAAAGTGAACAAAGTTGAAGTCCTCATAAGCAATCTGAAGAATTGGTTTGAAAGTTCTTCAGATATCGTAGTTAAAGAGAAGTCGTATGGAGAATTCACAATAACATTCATGTATTGCCCTCATTTAGTAGATATAAATAATATGAATCAAGTCATTTTTCCAACCATCTACGATGTGTGGGAATCAAATGGATTCTTAACCTATGATGTAATCAGCAATGTCCTCGATGTAAATAAGCCCAAAGATTTTAACCATGCAAAACAAGAAATCGAAGAAAAACTATACTCAGGAGAATTGCTTATTTTTAGTCATGACTTAAAAGATCTTTTTTTTATCCCTGTATCAAAGATTCCAAAGCGGAGTCCTGAAGAATCAAATTTAGAATCCTCTATTAGGGGGCCTCGAGATGGATTTGTAGAGAATATATCGGATAATATGGCGTTAATCCGTCAAAGGTTAAAAACCTCTTCTCTTAAAAGTGTTGAATTCTCCATTGGAGAACGAAGTCGTACAAAAGTAGTCCTGCACTATATAGACGATATTATTAATCCATCTGTATTGGAAGAGGTCAAAAAACGAATTGAATCCATTAAAGTGGATATTCTCGTTAGCAGCTATTCGCTCGAGGAACGCCTATTTGATAGTTCATTTTCTATCTTCCCCCTGATGGATCATTCAGGAAGACCGGATTTCGCTGTAAAATCATTGACCCAAGGGAGATTTGTCATTTTAGTAGACGGAAGTCCATCTTGTTTAATAGGTCCCACTAGTTTTAATCAAACCTTATTTTCACCTGAAGATATGCACGATAGTTTTTATTACATCAGTGTTGTTAGGATATTCAGGCTCTTTGCGCTCCTAATCACCATTTTTCTACCTGGATTTTATATTTCTTTAATCTCCTTTCAAATCGACCAACTACCATATCCACTCGTCGCAACGATATCGGCATCTCGATTAGGTCTCCCGTTATCCGCACCAATGGAGACATTTTTGATGCTCGCCTTATTTGAATTATTTAAAGAGGCAGGGGTTCGTCTTCCAAAACCCGTTGGACAGACTGTGGCTGTTCTAGGTGGATTATTTATCGGAGATGCAGCAATTCGCGCGGGCTTAACTTCGCCTTCCTGTCTAGTCGTGATTTCAATTACCGTCATTTCTGGTTACATACTGATAAATCAAACCATATCAAACAATATTGTGATCTTGCGATTTTCTGTCCTATTGATTTCTTCGTTCCTAGGATTATATGGTTTTTTCATTGCATTATTCATTATTATGACTATACTTGTTTCATCAGAAAGCTTTGGTTATCCTTATGTGACATCCTTATATCGACCTAAGCCTAGAGATCTGATCAATAGTTTGATTAGGCTCCCCTTTCCCTTTATGAAAAAACGAAACCAAGCATTTCAACCAGTAGATTCTGATCGTGAGGCACAAAAGGAGTAGGCTATGAAAAAAACTCTTCTTGTTATCATCATATGGATTATAGTTGTGACCCTTGTCGGTTGTGGAGCAAAAGAAATTCAAAGTCAAGCATATATTACAGGGATAGGGATTGATTACGCAGATGGTGAATTTATTGTCTATATCCAAGCTCAGAATTTTGCAAATATCGCAAAGCAGGAGGGTACGTCTTCACTCCAAGAATCCGTACCAAATTTGATTGGAGAAGCTAAAGCGAAAACTATATACGCTGCCTTAAATGAATTGGAGCAAAAATCACCACTGCCATTTTATTATGGACATGTGAATACCATCATTTTAAGTGAGAATGTGATAAAGGATCAAATGAAATCCGTAATAGAGTATATTGGGCAAAATCCATTATTGCGGTACAATCTCTGGTTTTTTGGGACTAAGGAGAATGTCAAAGATATCTTATTAGGAGATAGTTTCTTTAACTTTGCTTCCCTTTACACGATCATTCACAATCCAGACCTGCTTTTGATAAATAATTATATTATCCCAATCAAAGAATACAATCGTTTTATTTCCACCTATTATCAGCCTACAGGATCATTTATCATCCCTTCTCTCTCATTAAACGATGCGAGTTTCTCAGAGGAGGATAAAAAAAATAAAATCGCCATTGTATCAGGTGGGTTTGCGGTATCACAGCAACAATACAAAGGGTGGATAGCTAAAGAAGACTTAGTAGGATTAAAGTGGTTATCTAAGGATATAAACAACATTCCATATAATTTAATAGAAAATAAGATAAGTTTAATTATCCAAAAACCTAAAATGACAATAAAGGTCGACCGTGGCTCAACACCCACCTATCAATTGACTCTAAAAATGAATGTTCAAATTGCACAAAACCAGGAAAATCTTAGCTATACCGAGATAAAAAAGGAAGTCGAAAAACAAATTAAAAAAGAACTTGAAAAGACCATACAAAAAAGCGATGCTATACAAACAGATCTATTAAACATCAGCGAAAAGGCATATCGGTATCATTTAAAAGAATGGGATTTAGCTACGATTAATTCGGTTAGTAAGGATTCTATTAAAAAGATTGATGTTAAAGTGAATATTATTAAAACTGTGCATTACAAAAGATAGATAGTAATAAGGACGATTTCGCCTACAAAAACCCCCAGAATCTAAAGGACTCTGGGGGTTTTCAATACTAAAATTAGGATATGTTTTGGGTTACATTTAATCGATTGATAGCACGTTTTAAAGCGCGCTCTGCCTGTATAAAGTCTACATTATCTTGTTTAACCTGCAAGCGTTGCTCCACGCGCTTTTTTTGCTTCGCTAGTACGAACTACGTCAATCGCTTCGCTGTTTTTTGTAGCTTGAGCCAGGATTGTTACTTAGTAGCCCCGAAATGACATTTACTCCTCGAACTCAATCGTTACCTCTAGCTCCTCCAAATAATTAGGAGCTTTTTGTTTATAGGTGACCACCTTAATATCCTCCACTGCCAGATTAGCCTCACACTGTAGAAGATACTGATTGGTCGTGCCTTCTACTCTTTTTGGAGCATTCTCGGAATAATAGGCATTCCCATTGGTATCTTCAATCCAAATACTATTTGACTGATAGTACCCATTATCTCCAGTGGTCTCTACCGTAAGCGTCACGATCCCATCTTCACTCTTAACATCCAATACCGATGTTTCTCCGATTTCACCTTGTGGAAGTACCAGCTGTTTTCCTTCCCACTTGGCTCTAACTTCTTCTGCTTTCTCCTCAGTTACATCCCACAAATATGGTTTAATGGTCAGTGACTTTGGAATATTTTCCAGAGGCTCAAAGTATTGTTTCAAAGTCTGCACAATTTTCCCCTTAGACAAACCACCACTTCCACCTCCACTCAATGGTTGTAGCACACGTCCTTGGTCGTCAACAACCTGATAATCCATCCATTCATATTTATTATTATTGTAAGTTTTTTCATCCATAATTTGACGCATTGCAATTTCAGTACTCGTCGGGAAAAATGTAACCTTATCGACTTGAATCGTTAAATCTTGCGTTTCCAACAATTCATTCACTAAAAATGCTTGATTAGTTCCTTGTTTCTTAATTGGTATTTCCACATCCAATGATTTTTCTTTTTTCGACTTGATTCCTAGCGTAAAATTCTCAGGAAGTTCCTCACGAATTTTAATGCTTATGACTCCAGCATAATCTCCATTTTTTAACTCCTCACCACGTCCTCCCATCCCATAGCTGACTCCTTTCCCATCAATAGTCAACCATAAGTCGGATAGAAAATCAGTAGACTGTTTGTGATCCACTTGTGTATACGATTCAATCAGGTACCCAATATGGATCTGTGACCCATCATAAAGGCTTTCTGTGAAAGTAATCACTTGCCCATTTACTTCTACTTGTTGCCCAAGTAATGTCGTCAGCCCTTCTTCTTCACCCTTTTCAGTTCCAATATCCCCTACCATTTTAAAGATTGAACCGATTACAGGAACAGACCTCATTGTTTCGGCTAATGTCGGTGACATAAACGATATCCCAAAGAGAAGGAACCCTACAATAAAAATGGCAGCAGCTGAATAATAGAAACGTGGATATGTTTTCTTCTTCGGAAGGGATCGGAGTGTTTCATTCATGCGGTGCTCCACATTTACTGGAAGCTGTGGATTTGCCTTTAGCCTTATTTGCTCTTCCCATTTGTCCATATGGATCCCTCCTCCATTTCATTCCATAGATCACGCATTTTTTCACGGGAACGACGTAATCTCGTTTTAATTGTATTTTCAGGAACCTCATAAATATGAGCTAACTCCAAAATCGATATTCCCTCAATATGAAAAAGTTTCAACAACCGAGATTGCTCATCCGGTAATTTTTCCAGCATTTGCTCAACCTCAACTTTTTCATAACCAGTTTCCTTTATTGGAGTTTCTAGCCATTCCTCCATATGAACCACATTCTTTTTCTGTCTTAGCAGCTGGTAACATTCATTTATGACAATTTTGCACAACCAGCTTTTAAAATACTTAGGCTCTCTCAACGTATCAATCTTTTCGTATGCTTTGATGATGGCCTCCTGTATCACATCCGCACAGTCCTCATCGTTCGATAAAATTGTCTTTGCCACGCGATACATCAAAAGCTTATACTCGATCATCAGTTTTTCAAAGGAAGACTTGCTCCCACGCTTAGCCTTTTTCACCTCTTTTGCGATATCCAAAGTATGCTCTCCTTTCCGAGTCAACCTACTTCTTAGATACAAGAAAAAGACCTAAGGTTTCATCAAAAATAAAAATTTCCAATATTCTTTTTAGACTGTATGTAAAATCAAGATTTTTTTACAGCCACATAAAACCCTGTATGCACCGTAAAAGGGGAATGTTACATTTTCATACTATCAACGTTATATTGATTCTATTGGTAATTTACAGTTCTATCCATATTATTCCGGTTCGATCGATTTTAGCAACATCCTCTTGCCTGTCAATGTAAATGTCTCCTTTTATGCGAAAAACCCCCGGGCCATAGGCCACAGGGGTTCCAAATACTAATTTAGTATTTATTTTGTGTTACGTTTAATCGATTGATGGCACGTTTTAAAGCGAGCTCTGCCCGTTTAAAATCTACATTATCTTGTTTCGCCTGCAAGCGTTGTTCTGCGCGCTTTTTCGCTTCGCTAGCACGTTCAACGTCAATCTTTTCAGCTGTTTCAGCAGCTTGAGCAAGAATTGTTACTTGGTCAGGACGAACCTCGAGAAAGCCTCCACTTACAGCCACAAGTTCAGTGTTGCCTTCCTTCTTAAGTCTAACTGCCCCTACTTGAAGAGGAGCAACCATAGGAATATGTCCTGGTAGGATACCAAGCTCACCGCTCTGAGCTTTGGCACTTACCATTTCCACATCAGCTTCATAAACTGGGCCATCAGGAGTCACGACATTGACTTTTACTGTCTTCATTTTATACCCTCCTAAGTCCCGTTAATTATGCTTCAACACCCATGCGCTTTCCAGCTTCAACTGCTTCTTCAATTCGACCAACTAGACGGAACGCATCTTCAGGAAGATAATCGTATTTTCCTTCTAGGATTTCCTTGAATCCACGAACAGTTTCTTTAACTGGTACGTATGAACCTGGTTGTCCAGTGAACTGCTCCGCAACGTGGAAGTTTTGAGATAAGAAGAATTGGACACGACGTGCACGGTGCACGATTAACTTATCCTCATCACCTAACTCATCCATACCTAGGATTGCGATGATATCTTGTAGTTCACGGTAACGTTGTAATGTTTGTTGTACTTGACGTGCAACATTGTAGTGCTCTTCGCCAACAACTTCAGGAGATAAAGCACGAGAAGTAGATGCTAATGGATCCACCGCTGGGTAGATACCCATCTCAGAAAGCTTACGCTCAAGGTTTGTTGTTGCATCTAAGTGAGCAAACGTTGTAGCTGGAGCCGGGTCAGTATAGTCATCGGCAGGAACATAAATCGCTTGGATTGATGTTACAGATCCAACGTTTGTTGATGTAATACGTTCTTGTAATTTACCCATCTCAGTTGCTAGAGTCGGTTGGTAACCAACGGCAGATGGCATACGGCCAAGTAGGGCTGATACTTCAGAACCTGCTTGAGTGAAACGGAAAATGTTATCAATAAAGAATAACACGTCTTGGCCTTGCTCATCACGGAAATATTCCGCCATTGTAAGACCAGTTAAAGCTACACGCATACGTGCACCTGGTGGTTCGTTCATTTGTCCGAATACCATCGCTGTTTTTGAAATAACTCCAGAGTCTTTCATTTCGTAGTATAAGTCGTTTCCTTCACGAGTACGCTCACCTACACCAGCGAATACGGAAATACCACCGTGTTCTTGTGCGATGTTGTTGATAAGCTCTTGGATAAGAACCGTTTTACCAACTCCGGCACCGCCGAATAGACCGATTTTTCCACCTTTAATATATGGAGCAAGAAGGTCTACTACCTTAATACCAGTTTCAAGAATCTCAACCTCAGTTGAAAGTTGTTCGAATGTTGGTGCTTCTCTATGAATTGCATCACGACGTGCATCAGCAGGTACTGGTGCATCAAGGTCAATGCTTTCACCTAGAACGTTAAATACACGTCCAAGTGTTACATCACCAACTGGTACCGAAATCGGCTTCCCAGTATCAGTAACCTCTAATCCACGAACTACACCGTCAGTAGATGACATCGCAACTGTACGTACAGTGTCATCACCTAGGTGAAGCGCAACTTCTAATGTTAAATCGATGTTAACTTCGTTTGCATCACGCGCACTATGTTTAATAGTAAGGGCGTTATAAATCTCAGGAAGATGGCCGCTGTCAAACTGTACGTCTACAACAGGACCCATAACTTGGGTAACGCGTCCTTTTGTCATCGTTTTCCCTCCTAACTTACTTTTCGAGGTCATTCAAATTTTTTTCGCTCATTTTGAATGCCATGATAAATCTATCTTATGTTGTAAATGTTCTATTCGAGTGCTGCTGCTCCACCGACAATTTCCGTAATTTCTTGCGTAATTGCCGCTTGACGTGCACGGTTGTATGAAAGAGTAAGTGAGTCGATAAGCTCTTTTGCATTGTCTGTCGCATTTTTCATCGCAGTCATACGAGCCGAGTGTTCACTTGCTTTTCCGTCTAAAAGTGCTCCGTAGATGAGACTTTCAGCATACTGAGGTAGCAATACCTCTAAGATATCTTCTTGTGAAGGTTCAAATTCATAAGAAGTTTGTTTTTTGTTTGCAGCTAAGTCCGTTAATGGAAGTAGCTTTTTCTCCGTTACATCGTGTTGAATCGCACTTACGAAGTGGTTATACCACATGTAAAGCTCATCATACGTACCATCCGCGAACATGTTCACAGTAGCATTGGCAATATCTTTAATTTCAGCAAAAGATGGCTGATCAGATAAACCAGCGATTTCTAAGCTAACCGAAATTCCTCTTTTTACAAAGAAGTCTCGGCCAACACGACCGATTGCGATTACTGTGAACTCGTCTGTGCTTTTATGACGTTTTTGCATCGCTTGGTATGCACCACGAATCACGTTACTGTTATATGCGCCAGCTAGTCCACGGTCAGAAGTAATGACGATATAAGCAGTCTTCTTAATTGGTCTAGAAGTTAGCATTGGATGACTTGCATCCGAGCTGCCTACTGCGATATTCGCAACGACCTCTTGAATTTTTTCCATATAAGGAACAAACGATTTTGCATTTGCTTCAGCACGGCTAAACTTAGATGCTGAAACCATCTGCATCGCTTTAGTAATTTGACTTGTTTTCTTCGTTGAAGTGATTCTTGTTTTTATATCACGTAAGGATGCCAAAGGTTCTCACCACCTTTTCCTCGATTATTCGTAAACGCTTTGGAACCGAGTCTTCCTAGCTTTATTCAGATAAGCGACGCACGCATTGCGCGTCGCTTACGCATTTCGTTTTATGTCCAGCTTCAGCTCCCAGCGACTAGCGAGACTTCCCTCACCCTCCGTACGATAAGCTCAACATCGAATCGCTTTGCTCTTCGTGTTTCCTTTATCTCCAGTAGTAGGAACACAGACTAAGTTCGCCACGTCCTGTGGCAACGTCTGTGTGACCCACATCGTGTGGGCCTCAGTCCATACGTCGCTATACGGTCGCTTACGCATTTCGTTTTATTCAGAAACAGCGAATGTCTTTTTGAAATCATTGATTGCAGAAGTAAATACTTCATCATCTGGAAGTTTTCCAGTTGACTTAATGTGATCAAAGATTTCAGCTTTACGGTTATGCTCTAACCATACGAAGTATTCTGCTTCGAAACGAGAAATATCTTCTACTGGAATATCATCTAAGAATCCACGAGTTAATGCATATAGAATCGCAACTTGCTTTTCTACTGCTTGTGGTTTATTTAGACCTTGTTTTAATACTTCTACTGTACGAGCACCACGGTTAAGTTTCGCTTGAGTTGCTTTATCAAGATCAGAACCGAACTGAGCGAATGCTTCAAGTTCACGGTAAGAAGCAAGGTCAAGACGTAATGTACCTGATACCTTCTTCATCGCATTAATTTGCGCAGATCCACCAACACGTGATACGGATAAACCTGCGTTAACGGCAGGACGTACACCTGAGAAGAATAAGTCAGATTGTAAGAAGATTTGTCCGTCAGTAATCGAGATAACGTTTGTTGGAATGTACGCAGATACGTCACCAGCTTGTGTTTCAATAAACGGTAAAGCTGTGATAGATCCGCCACCTTTTTCGTCAGAAAGCTTTGCAGCACGTTCTAATAGACGAGAGTGTAGGTAGAAAACATCCCCTGGATATGCTTCACGACCTGGAGGACGACGTAGTAATAATGAAAGTTCACGGTATGCAGAAGCCTGTTTTGTTAAGTCATCATAAATAACTAAAACGTGCTTACCATTGTACATGAACTCTTCGCCCATTGTTACACCCGCATAAGGAGCTAAGAATAACATTGGAGCTGGTTGAGATGCAGAAGCAGTTACAACGATTGTGTAATCTAATGCACCGTTTTTACGTAAAGTTTCAACAACACCACGTACTGTTGATTCTTTTTGACCAATTGCAACGTAAATACAGATCATATTTTCGTTCTTTTGGTTAAGGATTGTGTCGATTGCAACAGATGTTTTACCTGTTTGACGGTCACCGATGATCAACTCACGCTGACCACGACCGATTGGAATTAATGCGTCAATCGCTTTAATACCAGTTTGTAATGGTTCATGAACAGATTTACGGTCCATGATTCCAGGAGCTGGACTTTCGATTGGACGAGTTTTAGTAGTTTCGATTGGACCAAGACCATCAACTGGTTGTCCTAGAGAGTTTACAACACGGCCGATCAATGCTTCACCAACTGGAACCTCCATGATACGTCCAGTACGACGTACTTCGTCACCTTCACGAATGTCTGTGAAAGGACCGAGGATGATAATACCAACGTTGTTTTCTTCAAGGTTTTGTGCCATACCCATGACACCGTTTGAAAATTCAACGAGTTCTCCAGCCATGACATTGTCGAGGCCATGAGCACGTGCGATACCGTCACCGACACTGATAACTGTACCAACTTCGCTCACTTGTATTTCAGACTGATAGTTTTCAATTTGCTTTTTTATCAGCGCACTAATTTCTTCAGCTTTGATGCTCATGAATTTCACCCCTATCTTTTAGCGGATAAGTTCACGCTCTAAGCGTTCTAACTTACCTTTTACACTTCCATCAAATATACGATTTCCGATTCGAAGCTTAACGCCACCAATCAGACTAGGATCTACAATATTTTGAATACGTAATGATGTCTTTCCAACTTTACTAGCAAATACGCTTGAAATTCCTGATTCCTCTGAGTCTGTTAAAGGACGTACAGAGTATACTGTTGCATCAGCAATCCCGCGTTTGTCATTCGCTAATGTGATAAATTCATCCGCAACGTCTGCGATGATATCCTCACGATGACGGTCAATCAGTAAATGTAGCGTGTTTAATGTCATCTGAGAAAATCCTTGAAAGGATTGCGTTACAATCGCTTTTTTCTTATCGACTGAAAGCTTTGGATTTCTTAACACAGTTTGGAATTCATCGCTATTTGAAAACACTTGTTTAACCGTACGAATTTCTTCTTCGTACTGGTCAAGTGCATTTTGTTCACTTGCTAATTGAAAAAGAGCTACTGCATATCGCTTTGCTACGATTCCTTTGCTCATCGCCCTTCTCCTACCTCTTGAATATATTCGTTAATTAACTTCTCTTGATCTTCAAGGCTAAGTTCCTTTTCGATAACCTTAGAAGCAACTAACACAGATAGTGATGCAACTTGTTCGCGTAAAGCTGTAACAGCTTGTTCTTTTTCTTGAACGATTTCCTGTTTTGCAGCTTCCTTTAAACGGTTTGCTTCCTCACGAGCAGCTTGGATAATTCCATCTTTCTGCTCTTCACCTAATTTACGTGCATTTTCGATTAACTCAGCAGCCTCAGTACGTGACTTTTTAAGTAATTCACGTTGTTCTTCTGCTAATTTTTTCGCTTCTTGGTGATTTTGTTCTGCAGAATCAATTTCATTCGCGATATGTTCTTCACGTTGTTTCATGATGTTCATGATTGGACCGAACGCATACTTACGAAGTAACGCTAATAAAATGATGAATACAACCAATTGGAAGATGATGTCACCAAGGTTGACTGGTAATCCACCAGCGGCAGCGCCTAAGACAAAAAGATCTAACACCTATATTCCCTCCTTTTGCGAGTTCCAGGTCGAATGGAAGTCCTTATTTTCATCAAACATGCGCAAATACGCACAATTATTTTTAAAAAAATTTGGTTTATACAAAGGAATGGCGAAGGTTCTCTTGGAATGATCTTCGCCATTTTGTTCATGTTGCCTTCACTTTTATATGGTTACAAAATAAGAGAATCCTTACATGCAACCAAGGAAAGCTTCGAGAAATCTTCTTACGCGTTAGCACCAAATACCATGAACGCGATAACAACCGCGATGATAGGAATCGCCTCAACTAACGCAACCCCGATGAACATAGTAGTTTGAAGTTTACCTTGTGCTTCTGGTTGACGAGCAATCCCCTCAACTGTACGAGATACGATAAGACCGTTACCGATACCAGCACCTAGTGCCGCTAAACCAATTGCAATTGCTGCTGCTAATAAACCCATTGAAATAGTCCTCCTTTAATTGTATAAAAAAATAGTAGTAGTTTATTTTTGTTGTCCAAAAAGTCTCATTTTGGACAAGTTTTTATTAGTGGTCTGTACTCACTTTGTGAGAAATATAAACCATTGTTAACATTGTGAAGATGTATGCCTGAATGGCACCAACAAAGATACTGAATCCTTGCCATGCAATCATCGGAATAAAGGCTCCGATTGTACCTAAAATTCCACCAAAGAAACTTTCGCCATAACCACTTACTGCCATCCCTGCGATTAATCCAAGCAGGATTTCACCGGCATAGATGTTACCAAATAGACGCAGTCCGAGAGTTAAAGTGTTTGCGAATTCTTCGATAATTTTCAACGGGAACATAAATGACATAGGTTTAAAGAAATCCTTACCGTATTCTCTAGCACCTTTCATCTTTATTCCATAGTAATGCGATAGACCAACAACCATAACAGCTAATGTTAATGTAATCGTTGGATCTGCAGTTGGAGACTTCCACCATAACTCATGGCCAAAAATGACCGCAAATGGTAACCCTAAAAAGTTAGATACAAGGATATACATAAGTAAAGTAATCCCTAATATTTGGAAGCGTCCGCCAGTTTGCCAGTCCATCGAACTTTTAATAATTCCTCGAACAAAGTCCATGACCCATTCCATAAAGTTCTGAGCACCGGTTGGCTTCATTGCAAGGGTACGAGTTCCAAGAACCGCAATAATGAATACAATCACGCTTGCGATTGTGATCATTAACATGTTAGATTTACTAAACCAAAGTCCAAACAATTCAAACGTAGGAGCTTCGTGACCCAACAGTATTCACCTCTCTTCCCATATTGTCTAGCACAAAGCTTTGCCTCGCGCTTTAGTCTATTTATGAAGTTTTTGAAAAAAGAAATCTATCATAATGACAAAATAAGCTGTCATTAATCCAATAATCATACTACCTAAATTAAACTCTTGTGGATACTCCATTACGACTAATACTGCCAAACCAGCAATCGCCATACGAGACATCGTCCCAAGTGAGCGTACCGTTCGTCCCTCTTCATAAGCTTTTGTAAATTGCTTATTTTTCCGAGCCAACGAAAAGAGGAAATACAAACTTCCTACTGTCCCTAGTATTAATCCTAAGAAGACAGCTTTGTATGCAGTAAATCCCCAGCCTAGTACATAGATTGCAAGTAAGTAGAATATGTATTTACGATACCTCGTAAATGCTGTGGTTAAATCCTGCATATCAAGTTAATCTCCTGAGAAAAAATGATTGACTAGTCGAAGTGTTGCATATACTCCAGTTGCTAGTCCTAATAGAAGGCCGATAATTAAAAAAAGTGGTTCTGTGTCAAGCATTCGATCAACCCATCTACCGAGGAAAATACCTACTAGAATTGATCCCACTAATTGAGATAGAATACCAGACATGAGCGCATAGGCTCGTAAAGGGTGCTTGTCATTTTTACGCATCCGCATACCTCACTTCAGCGTCCGAGGCAGGTTTTTTTACATGTCTGAAAATACTTAATTTTTCAAGAGTTTATACGATGTAAACCTTCTCATCGATACCCTTTGTAAGCATACAATAGGCACCCTTTAATGTCAATTGTTTGCAGGGAAAAAGTTCAGTTTCTCACAAGCATTTTTGGGGGTTCCATTTTTGCTTACAAAAAGCGATTTAACAGTGATTTTTATTAGTCCTATTATGGTAGTGCAAATCCAAAAATTCAAACATCGTTCACAAAATGTTCATAAATGACCAGCCACTATCAAATACGCCTTGGCTTATTTGCGTCTGATTTTTTGCGGCTTCCGCTGGCGGTTTAAAAATAGATTCAGCAGAAATTGCTGAATCTATTTTAATGGCTGCCTACCATAGTATCTTCAAACGAAATCTCTGTTTCAAGTATATCCTCTTTGCCTGCTTTTTTTACATAGATGACAGCCTTAAATACCCCTCTTAATTTTCGTTCTTTTCGATTCACCTTTCTCTCTACTAATCCTCTCGCAACATTTCGGTCCCAGTCTAAAAATGTGACGAACCTCAACGTGTCTGGGTCATAGAGAACAATTCCATACTCTTCCGCTCCACCAGGTAAGTATAATTCATACCGGAATATATCCTCCTTGTCGTCTTTTCCAAATTGAAAGCCCATGATTCGAGGATAATCAGGTTCTTCGATCACGTACATATATGGGATATGGTAACGATTCTTCCCTTCTTTTAAAAATAAATTCCCGTGATGTAGGCCCGAACCAATGATATTAGGTGTAATATCTAATCCGATTGTGATTATCTTTTTCTGTTTTGGTTTTATCGAAAAAGGGATGGGCAAGTCCCACTGGACACCTTTCATATTATCCGGAACTTCAAATGAGTATCTTTTTTCTTCATCGGATTGGTTATCTACCGTTACTCTTATTCTTTTTTTCGTCCGCCTATCCTGGTGATGAAGCAATCCAGCGGAAAATGATCCTGGATAGATTAAGGTTTCTGAGTGAATCGCTTCATGGAGTTGAATCCTTCCTGCCCCTTGTTCATATGGCTTGTACAAGTTCCCCTCCTCATTATTTAAGAGGCGCGCCGTATTCATCAGGGCTGCTTTTATTTGTTCTGGTGTCCAATCAGGGTGTGCCTGTTTTAATATGGCACTAGCCCCCGCTACATGTGGGGCAGCCATACTTGTACCTTGCATTTCCTGATAGCCATTTGGAATGGTACTATCTATCGCAACCCCTGGAGCAACCACATCAGGCTTAATTGCCCACGTATGTGTAACCGGTCCACGTGAACTAAATTCAGCAATTGTATCCTTAATACGTTGATAGGAGGTACTTACTACATTGTTTTTCGTTTTAATTTGTTTTTTAAGCCATTCTCCGTCTGCTTTTGAGAGGGAAGCAACTGGTATCGGAAGTTCCTTCTCAAGGGATCCTGAGAAATTCCCATCTGTATTATTGTAGATGAGTACAGCAATCGCGCCGGATTCATACGCTCGAACCGCTTTTTGGGTAAAAGTAATTTCTCCTCGCTCCATTAGAACAATTTTATTTTTTATTTTTGGAAATTCAGTTTCTGTACCGATTCCAGCTTTTGCGATTTCATATTTCTTTTGCAGTTTCCAAGGAATTGACCCTTGGAGTGGCTGAAGTTGAATTTTTCGATCAGCAAATCCAACGGTTAGATATGGCAAAGTCATGGGTGGTGTGGATGCACCTACAGAAATGGCTTTTGAAGAAGTTCCCGGAGACCCAACCGTCCAGACCATCGGCCCCGAGTTCCCGCTGGAAGTGACAGCAACAATCCCTTCTTCCGTTGCTTTATCTAAAGCGAGACTAGTCGGCCAGTCAGGCCCATTGATGGTGTTGCCGAGAGAGAGGTTGATGACGTCCACTTTATCTTCAATTGCTTTGTCAATGGCCGCAATAACCTGTTCAGATGTCCCCATTCCACCAGGACCAAGAGCACGGTAGCCAATTATATCAGCCTCGGGTGCGACCCCTTTAATTTTGCCATTTGCCGCAATTATTCCCGCAACATGAGTTCCATGTGAGGTATTTCGACCTGCAATCCCTTTCGTTTCCATCGGGTCATCATCCCCGTCAACAAGGTCATAGCCACCCTTGTAATTCATTCTTAGGTCCGGGTGTGTGTAATCAACACCTGTATCAATCACCCCAACTTTTACTCCCTTACCCGTTAAGCGGTGATCTCTTTTATCAAAATGACTGCGAATTTCGTTACCGCCAATAAAAGGGACACTTTCCTCAACAGACACTTGGTATGTAGCAACAGGGGAACTGTGTTGAATACCTGCTTCGGCTTTTAATTTCTGTATATCCTTTCTCTTTCCCGTCACAGAAAAGCCTGGAAATACACGTTTGTAAATGTGGTTAATTTTAATGGAGGAATAGTTTCTTTTTATTTTTTCTACTATTAAATCAAATTGATTATCTTCCGTGATGATAATTTCATGCGCCATTTCATCCAAATCCAACTCAGGCAATGGAGGCCTATCAGGAAAACGGTGGGCATGGGCTGGTATTGATGAAAATAGGAGGATCGAACACATGCAGATTGCCGGTAAAATTCTCACAAAAAAACCACCTCTTTGAGATAGTTTTTCTCAAAAGGTGGTCAAATATGTGGATGTTGATTTGTTGTAGCGCTTAGAAACTCTTTTCGTTTCTGGGCAAGGCGCTTCCACTTTTCTTGATTGTCTAGTTATAGCTCGCAGCGACTAGCTGACTTCCCTCACCCTTCGTACGATAAGGTCAACATCGAATCGCTTTGCTCTTCGTGTTTCCTTTATCTCTGGAGGAACACAGACTAAATTCGCCACGTCGTGTGGCAACGTCTGTGTGACCCACGTCGTGTGGGCCTCAGTCCGTACGTCGCTAATCGCTCGCTTCCACTTTTCTTTATTGTCTAGTTGCAGCTCGCAGCGACTAGCTGACTTCCCTCACCCTTCGTACGATAAGGTCAACATCGAATCGCTTTGCTCTTCGTGTTTCCTTTATCTCCTACGGGCTCAGTCCAGTCCGTACGTCGCTAATCGCTCGCCTCCACTTTTCTAATTATTTCGTACCGAATAAACGGTCTCCAGCATCTCCAAGGCCTGGAACAATGTAGCCATGGTCATTTAGTTGCTCATCGAGTGCCGCGATGAAGATATCGATATCAGGATGAGCTTCTTTAATTGCTTCTACACCCTCAGGCGCTGCGATTAAGCACATGAATTTAATATTTGTAGCACCACGCTTCTTTAATGCGTTGATTGCTTCTACTGCTGATCCACCGGTTGCAAGCATTGGGTCAACCACGATGAATTCACGCTCTTCAATGTCAGAAGGCATTTTAAAATAATACTCAACTGGTTGCAATGTTTCAGGGTCACGATAAAGTCCGATATGCCCTACTTTTGCAGCTGGGATTAAGCGTAGAATTCCGTCCACCATGCCTAAACCAGCACGAAGAATTGGCACAATCCCAATCTTTTTCCCAGATAAAACCTTTGATTTTGCTTTGCGTACAGGAGTTTCAACTTCAACTTCCTCAAGCGGCATATCGCGGGTAATTTCAAATGCCATTAAGCTTGCAACTTCGTCTACCAATTCACGAAATTCCTTTGTACCTGTGTTCTTATCACGTATGTATGTAAGCTTATGTTGAATTAGTGGGTGATCAAAAACGTACACTTTCCCCATCGTTCATCTCTCCTTTTTTGAGTATCGCTGTTCTTAGAATGACCATCAGCAGAAAAATTAACACCACGAACTTTATTTTTCACACTTCAATAAATTTTACAGAAAAAATAAAACATGTTCAAGGCGAAATTTAAAAATACACAGATTGAATAATTCTCAAGGAATTAATTTACAGTATTATACAAAAGTGATATCATAAAGATATAAAACATATATCTAAGTGAAATGGGGTTGATTTCATGAAAGAATCACAAGTATGGAAGCTTAATGGGTTTTTAGGCATTCTAATCATTGCCGTTTTCATTGCATTAGGTGCCGTGATGCTAATCAACACAAAAATTGTTCTAGGGATATTCTTTGTTGCCGCGGCTTTCATTCTGGCTTCTGGAATTACAATTGTCCAGCCAAATAAGGCTGGAGTTGTCATCTTTTTCGGAAAATATTTAGGGACAATTCGCGATAGTGGGATGTTTTTAACTGTTCCATTTTCACTTCGTAGAACAGTGTCTTTACGTGTAAATAACTTTAACAGTAAAAAACTTAAGGTAAACGACGTCGAAGGTAATCCAATTGAAATTGCAGCCGTTGTCGTGTACAAAGTAATTGATTCGGCAAAAGCAGTATTTGATGTTGATCACTATGAAGAGTTTGTTGAAATTCAAAGTGAAACAGCCATTCGCCATGTTGCAACTCGATATCCATATGACACTTTTGAAAATGTAGAGCTTACATTGCGCGGAAACTCTGAAGAAATTTCGAATGAATTAGCAGCAGAACTTCAAGAACGCTTAAAAGTTGCAGGCGTTCAAGTACTTGAGGCTCGCCTTACTCATCTTGCCTACTCTACTGAAATTGCCCAAGCGATGCTTCAACGTCAGCAAGCTACTGCGATTATTGCTGCTCGCCAAAAAATCGTTGAAGGAGCTGTCGGAATGGCCCAGATGGCAATCCAACAGCTTGAGCAAGACAAAACGGTTGACCTTGATGATGAGCGTAAGGTTCAAATGGTAAATAACCTACTCGTCGCCATCGTTTCCGAAAAATCCACTCAACCTGTTATCAACGCAGGTACGCTGTATTAATGAGTGACAAATATGTCTAAAAAAAAGAGTTTTCCATTACGGATGGATCCTGACCTCTATGAAATTTTGCAAAAATGGGCTGCTGATGATTTCCGCAGTGTCAACAGCCATATCGAGTTCTTGTTAAGAGAAGCAGCCAAAAAGGCAGGTCGGTTACCGAAAAGTAAACAGTAAATTGAGGTTGCGCTTGGATTTTGGTCCAAGCGCTTTTGTTTTGTGGTGATTTGTGTGGGATTTGGGGAAATGTACGGATGAATTTTTTGCTATATCGGACACAACTTCCTATATATCGGACAAACTTTTAAATATATCGGACATTCATTTGATTTTATCGGACATATTTGCTATTATTTCGGACATTCAGCTAAATATATCGGACATAAGCGGTTGAGTGGGAAAATGCAGAATAGGATTGTGCCCTAATTCGATTTAATTGCTCCCTAACTCTGAAGAATTTTCCCTATCATCGATTAATTGTGCCTCAACCCCCGAGAATTGTGACCTATCCCCAAATAATTATGACCCAAGCAAAAAAAGGCAGGACGCCCAAACAAACGGGAGTCCTGCCTTCAACTATTTTAATACTCTTTATAAAGGACAAACTTGCTAGTTAATGCTTCTACACGCGCGCTTGCTTCAGCTAACTTCGCTTCGTCTTCTGAATTTTTTAATGCAAATGCGATGATAGATGCAATTTCATCCATATCCTCTAAACCAAAACCTCTGCTTGTAACAGCAGCTGTTCCGATACGGATACCACTTGTTACAAATGGGCTTTCTGGGTCAAATGGAATCGTATTTTTATTAACTGTAATGCCGATATCATCAAGAACTTTTTCAGCTACTTTACCAGTTAAACCTAATGAACGAACATCAAGTAGTAGTAGGTGATTGTCAGTTCCACCAGATACAAGGTCTAAGCCTTCTTTTTGTAAAGAATCTGCTAGTCTTGCCGCATTGTCAACGATGTTTTTTGCATATTGTTTGAATTCATCTGTTAACGCTTCTCCGAATGCAACTGCTTTAGCAGCAATAACGTGCATTAATGGACCACCTTGGATACCAGGGAAGATGGACTTATCGATTTTCTTCGCGAATTCTTCTTTACAAAGAATCATACCACCACGTGGACCACGTAATGTCTTGTGAGTAGTAGTTGTTACGAAATCAGCATATGGAACAGGGTTCTCGTGAAGACCTGTTGCTACAAGACCTGCGATGTGAGCCATGTCTACCATTAAGTACGCGCCCACTTCGTCCGCGATTTCTCTAAACTTTTTAAAGTCAATTGCACGTGGATACGCACTCGCTCCTGCAACGATAAGCTTTGGCTTATGTTCGACAGCTTTAGCACGTACATCATCGTAATTGATTTGATGTGTTTCAGGATCTACTCCGTACTCCACGAAATTGTATTGAATTCCACTGAAGTTTACCGGACTACCATGTGTTAAATGTCCACCATGGGAAAGATTCATCCCAAGTACAGTGTCACCCTGCTCTAGGATTGTAAAGTATACAGCCATATTTGCTTGAGCCCCAGAGTGAGGCTGCACATTTACATGCTCTGCGCCAAAGATTTCCTTTGCACGGTCTCTAGCAATGTTCTCTGCTACATCCACATGCTCACAGCCACCATAGTAGCGACGGCCAGGATATCCTTCTGCATATTTGTTTGTTAAGACGGAACCTTGAGCCTCCATGACTGCTTCACTTACAAAGTTTTCAGATGCAATCAGCTCAATTTTAGTACGTTGTCGTTTTAATTCATCTTGTATTGCCTGAAATACTTGTTGATCTTGCTCCGATAAATGTTTCATTTGGAATCCTCCTTTTAATCTATTATGAATTATTCCTTTAATTTGAAAAATACTTTTCCATTGTAACACTTTTATTCGGTAGTAGGAAGATTAACTTTTAGATTCATTTTTCGTTGAAATCGCTTTAAAATAGGGTTGAACGCTGCTAACATGCGATTACTGTTGTCTTTTCTGGTTATTAAAAAAATTTAATGTTTTTTCTAAAACACGAACATTTTCCTATTTTTTGTAAAGAATCGTTCACCTATTCTTAGTCAATATAAAAAAGAGACAAGGCTCCCCCTGGCTCTATTAACATTTCTTATTTTCCTTTTTATTCGGATAGACTGCTCTTTCGCCACCAATGAGTTTTGGTCTTGCTTTGGCCATTGTAACATGTGCACCACCTAGTTCTTTAACTGAACTTCGAATCGGAACTGCAACATGTTTTAGATGCATGCCAATGAAGGTATCACCAATATCAATTCCCGCTTCGGCTTTAATAAACTCAACAACAACAGGATCATTAAAATGCCCAAAAGCATATGTGGCCATCGCACCACCTGCGGTTCGAACCGGAACAACTGTTACTTGCTCGAAATTTTTATGTATCGCTGTTTCCCGCTCTACCACTAATGCACGATTTAAATGCTCACAACACTGAAACGCGAGCTCCACGCCTATATTTTCACGAAGCTTAGCCAATTCTCTAAAAATCATTTCCGCCACTTCTTCTGATCCGGCCGTACCAATTCGTTCACCAATGACTTCACTTGTACTACACCCGACAACAAGAAGCTCTCCTTTTTTCAGCGAAGCACGTTCCGCAAACTCCGAAAGAATCGTCTGAAGCTGCCTTTTCCACACCTCAAGATCTGCAACCATCCTCGTTCCCTCCTTCGGGACAGGCCCTTGTCCCACAAAAGTATTGAAGTAATTAAATATACGCCTGATGCATCATGTCCTCAGGCGCTGTAATCTCGTATGTTATTCCCCAGAGGGGTTGTTTTCATAAGCGGTGATTTTGTTGATTCTGTTTTCATGACGTCCACCTGAGAATTCTGTAGTAAGCCATGTTTTTGCAACTTCAACTGCTAGCCCCGGGCCAATCACACGTTCACCCATTGCTAAAATATTGCTGTTGTTATGCTCACGTGTAGCCTTTGCACTAAATACATCATGACAAAGTGCACAACGGATCCCTTGTACCTTGTTCGCAGCAATACTCATCCCAATCCCCGTTCCACAAATTAAAATACCACGGTCATATTCCCCGTTCGCTACTTTTTTCGCTACAGGTAGTGCATAATCGGGATAATCAACAGATGTAGAGCATTCACATCCGAAATCATCATACTCAATTTCAAGTTCGTCCAATACCTTTTTAATTTCCTCACGTAATACTAAACCGCCATGGTCTGAAGCTATTGCAACTTTCATTGTAAATCCCCCTATTATGAATTGAGACTTGGCTCGATATTTCTCCAAAAAACATTCCATTAATTTTTATTATACCTAAAAAAGAACTCCCGAACCAAAATAGGAGTTCTATCTTTTTAAAATTACATTGTAAACCGTTGAATCGTCTGCTTTAACTGTCCTGCTTGTGTAGCAAGTTCCTGTGCCAATGCATCCACTTCACAAATTACACTTGTCTGATGTTGCGTTGCCGCACTTACTTCTTGAGCACCAGCTGAAGTCTGTTCCGCAATCGCCGCAACCTCTTGAGACTGCAGGGATGTTTCTTGAATGCGTTCCATTTGTTTTTCAACCAAGGTAACAATTTGTTTTACTGCATCTGCCACTTCATGAACGGACGTTGTCATCTCAGCAAGCGCCTCATTTGTGATGGTTCCCTTTTTCGCTTCCTCATTTGCAACAGCGACTTGTTCTGAAATTTGAACGACTACATTTCGAACCTCTTGCTGAATACTTTGGATAAGCTCCGTAATCCCTTGAACAGCCTTTGAGCTTTCGTCCGCAAGCTTCCTTACTTCTTCAGCAACAACCGCAAAGCCTTTACCATGTTCACCAGCACGAGCCGCTTCGATTGACGCATTCAATGCAAGTAAATTTGTTTGGCGTGCAATATCGCCAACTAGAGAAATAATATGCTCTACTTCCTTCGCATTCGTCTCAAGACGATTGACGGCTTGAAGTGAAATTTGATTGTTATCAACAAGCTTATTAATGCCCGAAATTAACGAATGAACAACCTCTTTGCTATCATGTAATGTATCGACCATTTCAACAGACAAGTTTTGTGAGGTTTTCGCAATTTCTTGAACCTCTCCAGCAATTTGAATCACATCCTCGACAGATTCAGCTGTTTCTTGAATCGATACGGCCGAGCTATCCGCCCCTTTGGAAATCTCAGAAATTGTTCGGTTAATATTTTCCGCCTGTTCGGAGGCAAGACTGGATGCTTTTGTAATTTCAATAACCTTTTCATTTGTATTTTCAAAATTGCCTTCAATGTTTTGAACCATTTCGCGGAGATTGTGTAGCATTTTATTAAAAGCAAGACTCAAGCTACGAATCTCGTCATCTGATTTCGAAACAGGAACATCCTCACGAATATCACCATTCGCCGCATGAATCGCTACCTGCTCAAGCTTTTGGAGTGGTTTCGTAATAAAGGAAGCTGCAAAATACGCAAGAATCCCAGACCAAACAATCCCTAAAACCAGCGTGCCAATGATAAAGATTTGTTGATTGATCAACTCATTTACGAACGGATACACAAAATAAATGAATAACGCAGATGTTGAGTAAGTCACAATCGCTAAAATAGTCGTAAGTAAGACTAATTTTAGCTTAATACCAAATTTATAGCGCCTTTTTTTCAACCGATTCTCCCCCTGAATCTATCTCTCTATTTAAGTTTTGAAAGTACCTCGTCAATTAATGGTTCGAGCTCTGCATAGGTTTCTCTATAAATCTCTACTGGCCCTCCAAATGGATCAGAAACATCCCCACTACCATTTGTAAATTCCTTTAAGGTATGTACTTTGTCCTGGGCTTCTGGAAAACGTTGAAGTATTGCTTGCTTATGGTGGTTAGTCATCGTTAACACATAAGTGGCCCAATCAATATGCTCTTGTATTAAAAAGGAAGAAGAGTGCTGACACTCAATTCCATTTTCCTTCAAGACTTGTGCCGTATTAGCCGAAGCAGGACTACCATCCCCAGCAAATATCCCCGCTGATTTTACTTCGATATCTTCACCGCACTTTTTTCGTAAAATCGCCTCAGCCATTGGACTTCGACATGTATTTCCTGTACAAACAAATAAAACGCGAATCATTTTATCACCCTTTTCTACCTGCCTTTATGCTGCGAACGACCTGCACAAATAGACAAAATTCGATATAGTACTATTATAAATGAGATCAACCCAAAACACATAGTCAATAAATGAAAAAAAGAGCACGAGTTTTTCACTCATACTCTTCCATGGGTCACAGCTTCCTCATAACCACTTCAGATTCCCTGGGTCACAGGTCCCTTGTCCCACTTATAAAGGAAATAGCAATTTCACTCCGAAGACCAGGAGAATACAACCACCTAGCACCTCACTATATGTACCGAGCCAATGTTGGACCTTTCTGCCTAGCAGTAGACCGACCCACGACAGGATCATGCTAACTACACCGAACATCAGAATAACCATAATCGTTTTCGCACCATAAATCCCTAATGAAAGCCCAACAGAAAAACTATCAAGACTCACACTTAAGGCAAAAATAAACAAACCAAATCCAACAGGTGTAATCATGCGTTTGTCACCGTCATCGTCCTTGAAGGAGGAAATGATCATCTGCAATCCTAAAAATAAGAGCAATCCCGCACCAACATAGGTTGCAATTGCTCCAAATGTATCTGATAAAAAATGGCCGATCATCATTCCAGCCAAAGGCATCCACATATGAAACACACCGATGGTTATCCCGATTGTTAAAATCTGCTTAAGCCTTAACCGGATTAATCCCATTCCAAGTCCTACGGAAAATGCGTCCATTCCTAAAGCAAATGCCATTATAAATAAGGTTATAAGTTCCCCGAGAAATGCTGTAATATCCATCTTCTACCTCCTTGGACGTGCCTATTTCAACATATGCATGTACAAAACGAAATAGAAGAAGGTTGTTCAAAAAGTTGCCAAATGATAGACTGCGAATCTCTGCATCACTCGGCCTCGCCGTTCCTCAAGTCTCACGTTTCTTGACCTTATAGCAATAAGATTCGTCACCTTTTTGAACCATATATCTCAGCTAAGAATTTCCCAATTTATTCAGTTATCAATTTATGTCCCGCAGCTTTGATTAACCGATTCATAATAGCTTGCCCAATGCCCTCACTTGGAAAACTCTCACTAAAAATAACATCGACGTTACTTTCATCAAAGAGGCGGAGGACATCATAAAGTCTGTTTGCCACCGATTCTAAATCTTCACGCGAACCACAAGCAATAATGTTATCTGCACTGTATTTCTTTTCACGTTCCGTTGTTGTCAAAACGCCAACTTTCAACCCCTCAGCTTGCTTTTCTTTTACAAGAGATTGAATAAATTCCATTGAACCATTTACGATTGTAAGTGGCGCCGTCGGTGCATAATGTTTATATTTCATTCCTGGCGATTTTGGCGCTTCATCTTCTTTTAATATCGCCTTGTCAACCTTGACTACACCACACACTTCCTCAAGCTGCTCTTTCGTCACACCGCCTGGACGTAGAATGATAGGTACCTCACCTGAACAATCCAGAACTGTGGACTCAAGTCCAACACCTGTTGCTCCACCGTCAAGGACGCCAGCGATTTTTCCAGTCAAATCATCGGCTACATGCTTGGCTAGTGTCGGGCTTGGTTTTCCCGAAAGATTCGCACTTGGCGCAGCAAGCGGAAGCCCTGTTGCCGATATTAATGCCAAAGCAACTGGATGACTTGGCATCCGTACTGCCACCGTTTCTAGACCTGCTGTTACTTTACTTGCAACAGCATTTTCCTTCTTTTTTAAAACAAGTGTTAACGGACCTGGCCAGAATTTCTCAATCAAACGCTCAGCTTGCTCCGAAATATCCTGTACGATATTATAAAGCTGCCCAATTGTGGAGATGTGGACAATCAGTGGATTATCGCTCGGGCGCCCCTTTGCTGCATAGATCTTTGCAACCGCCTCGTCAGATAAAGCATTTGCTCCAAGGCCATAGACCGTTTCAGTAGGGAATGCAACCACTTCATTTGCCCGTAGAAGCGTTGCAGCCTCTTTTATTTGTGGATAAGATTCTAAATTATGTTCATCTTTATCCACAACCCATTGTTTTGTTTCCATGTAACGCAACTCCTATAATGAATTCCTTTAGTTATGTAGTTTATTTATTATTACAATATAAAAAAGTATAGGTATATAATGGGTAGAAAACAAGTGTTATCCACATTTTGTGGATAATTTAACCGGAAATGTGGATAATTTTGTGGGTATAACCAACTTTTCCATAAATCACATCTATAGGGAAAAATGTATCCACAGCCCATATTTTTCATCACGTTCCATAGACTATCATATTTTATACCTTTTTAACAACAAAACTTATCCACATTATCCACAATTTAGTTGTGTAAATACAAATAAAACCCCCGCCTGCAAACATTCCGTCCACAAACAAGGGTTTGAAAACTAATTTTATTTTTCAATTTGCGAAACCATGAACATCGGATCCGCTTTTTCAAGCAGCTGTGAGATATGATTGGATCCTATTATATGTACTGGTAGCTCATTCGTTTCAACTTGTCCAAAACCAAGCATGGTGAAAAATTGAATCGACGCTTGCTTATTTGTCGCTAAATATAATCGGCTAATTTCCTTATGCTTCGCTAGTGAAATCGCACTTTTAAATAGCGTTAATAAATTCGTTTGGTCAACGCCCGGCGAGATCACGAGCGATCGAAGTAAACCATCCTTTTCAATCCTCTCAATCCCTAAGGTCGCGAGGATTTGTTGCTCAGCATCTTCCAGTAATATAAAATGGTCCATTATCGATTCAATACCTTCCGCACTTACTTCAGCTTGTACTAAAAATGCTCTTACTTTTTCAATATCCTGTTCTGTCGCCGTTCTAATTTGTTTCATAGTTCTCCACCCCATCTTTCATTATCTAGTAACTACTCTATGAGGGCTTCTAAACAAATAGAACCAAATGCTAGACTTTTAGCTAAAAAGTGACGTGAAAAATTCAACTAAGAAGAATTTTACCTCTACTTCTTCTCCTTCACTTTCCTTATTTTCCGCACTGTCTTTGTTGTCTTTCTTTTCTTGCTTTTCTTCCTTCTCCACTTCTTTTTCTTCTTGCTCCATGGCTACATCTTTTCCTTCTTCATCTGACGCTTCAATTGCATCACCTGTTGAAAAGTCTAAGAAACATAATGGAGGGAATAACACGCACCACCAGTTTGCTCCTTCAGCTTCACCTATCGAAATTAAAATGGCTTCATACTCACCTGCTGGGTATAGAAATTGACCGTAAAGCTTTGTTGGAAATTGAACATTGCGTCCATATTTGACTGAGTAATTTTGATTGCTCTTTTCTTCTTCTAAAACTCTAGCAACGATTTTCTCAATTTCTGGTAGTCTCTCTTGAATCAACTCTCTAGCTGCTTCAATTGAAGTTAACTCCGCAACCCATTCCGTAATTTCTGCGTTCACCGCATCACGCACCTTGCGCTTTAAAGCTTGATCTTCTTCTGAATCACTGTTTGCCAAGATGCGAAGTCGAATCGCTTCATCAGGAATTACCTGATACCCTTGCGCACTTGTTTCTTTTATCAATAAATGGCTATTCGCCCCAATTAACAGTAAAAATATAAATGATATAATTGCAATTTGTTTACTCACTCTCTAGCACCATCCCTTCACAAACCATTCTCGCCAAAAAAATAGAATCCTAAACTACCAAATTTGAAAAATCTATTAAACTATTTTTTAGTAGAATGATTCCGTCAAGCCGAGCTGTTAAAGCCTGCTGTGTGTCTGAATATAAAGCTCATTCGGACTAGTTGATCTGAAATAGCGAATCGGAGCGTAGCTGATTTAGACAGAGCAAGCATGATTTGCGAACAGTGAGTCCGAATAACACTCTGATTCCGAAAGTACAACCGCATTCCGCGAGCTGCGAGCCCGAATAACACACTGATTCTGACAGTAAAACCTAATTCACCGTGCTGCGGGTCCGAATAACACTCTGATTCCGACAGTACAACCAAATTCCACGAGCTGCGAGTCCGAATAACACACTGATT
>NZ_JCAXEW010000020.1:0-97627 GCF_059759275.1 Ferdinandcohnia sp. GQ5 | reverse complement strand
AGACAAGCAAACGTAAAATCAGCAATGCTGTGTCCGAAGTTGAACTATCTTCAAACAAGCAAACGTAAAATCAGCAATGCTGTGTCCGAAGTCACGATATATGCGAATTTGATTTATTTAAATAAGCATTAAACCTAAATATTATCAATAAAATTAATGCGTGAATTCGTCTGTGAATTCACGCATTATGATTTACTATTTCACAACTTGAATTGGAACCTTTTTTCAATTAACGGTAGTCCTTTGTTCTGTACGATTATAACAATGACAGCTTATTAGATGATCATTTACCATCCCTGTGGCTTGCATAAATGCGTAGCAAATGGTGGAACCAACAAATTTAAAACCACGCTTTTTTAAATCCTTGCTTAGTTTGTCGCTAATTTCAGTAGTGGTTGGCACGTCACTTAAGGTTTTAAAATGATTTATTATCGGTTTACCACCTACGAATGACCAAATGTATGTATGGAAACTTCCAAACTCTTCTACGACTTTATGAAACGCCCTTGCATTTGTGACAACTGCATTTACTTTAAGCCGATTTCGAACGATTCCCTCGTTCGACAATAATTCGGTAATTTTCTTATCATCATATGTCACAATTTTTTCCGGATCAAAATGATCAAAGGCTTTACGGTAATTTTCTCGCTTTTTTAAAATGGTGTACCAGCTAAGCCCCGCCTGTGCCCCCTCTAAGTTTAAGTATTCAAATAACAAACGGTCATCGTAAACAGGTACACCCCATTCGTGATCGTGGTAATCTATATATATAGGATCATCATTTACCCACCCACATCTTTTCAAAAACTATCCCCACCCTCTATTTCCTTTTAATAAGGATTATACCAGAAGAGTGGGAATAAAGGAGATTCCCCTTTATTCCTTTATTTACCTCCGATTTATTCTTTTATCCCTTCAAGCCATTCTTTATAGCATTCCTTGCATAATGTTTCTTCTCGTTCACCTTCAACATTAACAAATGCAACATAATGAAATCTTTCGTTTTCAAAAGGATCTTGGCAATAAAAACAATTAGTCGTCATTTTTTAACCTCCTATTGAATAATCTTTTTCTTATTTTTATCTATTCGTCCGCGGTTTTTTCACGTTAATAATATCCAAATAAAAAAGAGTCAGCATATGCCGACTCTTTTTTATACTTCTAAATATTTTTCTTTATCGATTCCATTAAAGAAAAAGCTTCGTTGTCCAATTGAAAAAAGCTGTAGTTCATGCATAGCCCTTGTGCAGGCTGTGTAAAAAAGCTTTCTTTCATATTCTCTTCCGTAAACGTCATTTGATGCGTTATAAATAATGACGGCGTCAAACTCGATTCCCTTTGCTAAATACGTTGGTAAAATTAAAACACCTTTATCAAATTGATACGTCTCCTGACTCATTAAGCGGACATGTATTTTATCTTGTAATGCCTGAAATGCTTCGTTACTTTCTACTGCAGTTTTACAAATGACCGCAATCGTTTCATGGCCTTTCTCTTGAAGATCTCTAATTTGATTTAGAATTTCGTTGTGAAGTTTATCCTTGGTGTCCACTTCTTTAAGTATCGGAAGCGATCCTGAACGGTTAAAGGCTTGAATGTCCTCTCCGCCAGCGACAATGCCCTTAGAAAACTCAACAATTTCTTTTGTAGAACGGTAGCTTTTTTTCAACTGAATAACTTCATATTTCTCTTCCTCATAAAGCTCTGGAGATAATAATGTTGGTGCATTCATGGAATGTGCATATATCGCTTGATTGTAATCTCCAAGAATAGTCATCCGACAGTTTGGAAATAGCTGCTTTAAATATTCGAATTGGAACGGAGAATAATCCTGGGCTTCATCAATGAATAAATGACGGATACCAGTATTCGACTTTTTCCCCTCGATTAAGTCCTGTAAATATAAAAATGGGGTTGCATCTTCATAATTTAAATGGTTTTGTTCCAACTGTTTCATGGTGTACGAACAGATTTCGTTCCAATCCTCTGATAATTTTTGTTCATTCACATAAGAAAATAATTGCTTATATAGTCCTTTAATATCAAGATAATCCAATTTTTTAATCGCAATTTTGATAGGTTTAAAATGCTTTCGTACAATTTCCTTAGCGATTAATTTTTCCTCACGTTCATAATCATCAAAGGTATCCTCCGAAAACTCTTGCTTTTTCTGTAATTGCTTAAAGATTTCGAGATGGTCTTCCTTCTCCATTAATTCAGCTTCTTGAAGAACCCAATCCTTTTTACGTTCTTTTCGTTCGAACTTAATAACTTCCTTCATTAACCACTCTGTTACCTTGGTCAATCGATTTGGAATCGAGATGGCTGGGTCCAATGTATAGAAGTATTCTTGAATCGCGTTCTTTGAGATAATTTTTTTTCTGTTAAAAATAATATTTTTAAAAAGAAGTCCTTTTTCGCCAAGTTCTTTTACATAAGAATCGATTAGTTTCATAAACCCAGTGCTTGCTTTTAAGTTTATTGCTTTAAGCCTCACATTATATTCAGATTGATCCATTGCTGTTAATAAATATTCCATTTGGGAAAATGGATCCTCCACATCAAAAAGGGTGCCTAATCGATGCTCGACATATTCTTGGAATGTAGATTGCTGCATGTTCTCTTCCCCAAGTTCCGGCAGAACAGTCGCAACATAGCTGTTGAAAAGAGGATTTGGTGAAAATAGCATGATATTACTTGAGTTAAGCTGTTCACGATAACGATAAAGTAGGTAAGCGACCCTTTGTAATGCAGCTGACGTTTTCCCTGATCCAGCCACACCTTGAACAATTAAATAACGACTTTTTTCATTTCGGATGATTTTATTTTGTTCACGTTGAATAGTGGCAACGATACTTTTCATTTGTGTGTTCGCATTATTACCGAGCACCTCTTGAAGCATTTCATCCCCAATTGTGACACCCGTATCAAACATACTTTTCATCATACTATTTTTGATAATGAATTGACGTTTTAAAGTCATTTCCCCTTGAATTTTTTCAAAATGGGATTCATATTTTGCTGGACCAGGATAATAATCATAATACATACTAGAAATCGGTGCTCTCCAGTCAAATATTAAAAAATCCTCGTCATTTTTGTCTAATAGGGATGCAATCCCAATATATATTTTCTCTTCTTTTGTTTCTCCCTCTTCCCAAAAATCAAATCGGCCAAAATATGGTGAGTCTTTTAGTCTTTCAAGAACTTTGATTTGCTTATGAATCAATCGATGATTTCTTTCACGTTCACCCAATAGTTCGGATTGCTGCTTAATACTTTGAAATGTTTCAATGACGTCATCAGGTTCATCAAGATTGACAGTTACATCTTCCCAAAATGTTTTTCGAAGGTCGACTAGTTCACTTTTTGCGCCGCCCACCTTTGATTCAATGGTTGATTTCTTACTGTCAATGACCTCCAGTACATCTTCAAGTCTGTCTTGTTCCTGAATCCAGTCTGGATTATTTTTTTCCATGAACACCACTCCTCGTATAAGTGAACTTCTGTCTCTACCCTGATATTGATAATAGTTGACAAACAAAAAATATTGTTATAAAATTATAATAGGGTAATTTGAACGCATTTATTTATATCTTTCAAAAAAAGACAGAACAATGACATCATATCATGTCGTTCTGTCTTTTTCAATGTTTTTTCAGTTATTACTCAGGTTACTCTTCATAAAGTCTAAGGTCCTTTTAATGCCTTCTTCATATGGTGTTGCTGGTAGATGGCCGATTTCCTTCTCATATTTTGAACCATCTAATACCACTGGTTCCTCTGTTAAATACAGCATTTCTACAACTTCTCTCATTTGTTTATCCAAAATCCCTAAGAATTGAATCATTCCCTTTGTTATAGTAGAAACAGATTTTTTATAATGTAAATGACTTCCTGCAATACTAATGATCTTTTCACCAGTGATAACTCCTGCAGCAGGAATATTCCAACTTTGCCCATATGCTTTATCACATATCGCTAGCTCTACAATTGCCTTTGCCCCATCAGGAGTATAAATATATTCCCTTGCATTTTGTTGATTTCCAACGAACATTGCCTTTTTATTTTGAACCATTTTATCGAACGTGTAAGTCAACATCGCATTTACGGCGTTAGGTCCATAAAAATCTGGAAAATGCGCGATAAGTACTGGTACATTTGCTTGAAATGCTATATTACTGAGCTCCACCCTTATCTTTCCTTTTTTTGTATGTGGATTTTTAGGATGCTCTTCATTTACTTTACGAGTAATTCCGCGACCGTATGCATAAATATTATCAACGATTGCAAGCTTGCTATTTGATGATCCAGCAGCTTGAACGACATTTCTCATTAGAATTGGCTGTTTATCATACCATTCACTATACGGTATATTGATCGCATGAAAAATAACATCAATACCTTTCGCCGCATTCATAAGATCTCTCACATCAAAAACATCCCCTGTAACGATTTGTACTTTTTCACTGTTTTTAAATAGCTTCTCTAATTTTTCTTTTGAACGAGCAAAAGCAATTACTTCAATTTCTTTCTCAATCAACTCTTTAACAATCGCATATCCCATTCCACCTGATGCGCCTAATACTAATGCCTTTTTCATCCGAACCCTCTCCTTTTTATTTATTAACCATCGGTCAATAAGGTGTAAAAAATATAGGAAAGTCTTTTACACTTCCCCATTTAATATTGGTTTTAAAATAAATTCAACATGAGACTCCGCTAGTGTTTTCACATCATGATAGGATTGGTTGCTTCTACAATAATGCGTAACAAAACCATGAATCGATAAGAAAATAGACCAAATATCCTGAATGCTCGATTTTTGGTTGCTTAAACTAGAGATTGCATTTGCAAACATTCCATAGCTTTCGAGTGGTTCCTGTTGAATACAGCTTTTTACCTCTTCATCATTAATTAAAAACATTAATTCATATTGGCTTTTATTTGAAAGTCCAAATTCAATATACCCTAATAAAATTTTCTTAACTTTCTCTTCTGGTGGTAAGTTCTGATTCATGATTTGCTGTAAAACACCGTTCAGCATGTCAAAGTCCTGCACAACCATTGCATAAAATAAATCAGCTTTATTTTTAAAATGATAATAAATCGCGCCATGGCTATAATTTAATTTATTTGCAATTTGACGCATTGAAACATGTTGGTAGCCTTTTTGAACAAATAATTCATGGGCAACATCCATTATTTTTTCTCGTGATAATTCCTCTTGAACCTGTTTTCTTGGTGACATTAAAAACAAATCTCCTTTATTAACCACTGTTCAATTATAAATATAGTCCTGTTTTAACCAGATGTCAATCGTTTCCATGCACATTTTTATATAATTGCAATACAATATAAAAGCGGACCCTTTTGAGAGTCCGCCTTCGATTATTCTGCTTTACTTAAAACTTGTTTTTCTTGCTGCTCTTCAGCTTCTTTTGCAGCTTTTTTCTGTTTCATATAACCAATTGCTACAACTGCAGCAACTACGATTAACTCAAAGCCATACTTCACAAAACCATTACTAAAAACTGAACCTAAGAAAGGTTCTGCAACAATCATCTTAGATGCAGTCCAGGCTAATATAGCAGCACCAATTGTAATAATGACCGGGAAACGATCAATTAATTTAATAAATAATGTACTTCCCCAAACCATAATTGGAACTGAAATTATTAGTCCTAACACAACCAGTAAGAAGTTACCGTGAGCAGCACCTGCAACCGCTAATACATTATCAAGACCCATTAGTGCATCAGCAATGATAATCGTACGAATGGCTGCCCAGAAACTGCCAACAGCTTTTATTTCATGGCCTTTGTCATCTGCTAACAGGTTATAAGCAATCCATACAAGAAGTACTCCACCTACTAATCGTAGTCCTGGAATTTCAAGGAGCCACACCACAGCTAAAGTCGCTGCAGCTCTTATGACAATGGCACCTACAGTTCCCCAAATAATTGCTTTCTTCTGTTGTTCTTTTGGTAAATTTCTTGCTGCTAAGCCGATAACAATAGCATTATCCCCCGCTAATACTAAATCAATTGCAATAATAATTAAGAGTGCGGAAAAAAATTCGGCGCTTAAGAATTCCATCAAAAATCTCCCTTCTATTTTTCTTTTATTCTATAAAATTAGGAAATGCCCTTTACTAGAATAAACTACTTGATTATTGCCATACGTTTATCATCAAGACGTTTTTCGATTTTTTCGAGTTCTTTTTTGTCTTTCAAAATCTCTTCTTTGTTCTTTTTAATTAAGTCTTCAATTGACACTGTTTCTATCTTTCTCTTAAGCATTACTCTTCTCACCTCACTACTATTTGTACTAAAAAACAAAAATGACCTTTACCTCATGAGGTAAAGGTCATAAAAATAGACCTCTACCGTAATCTGGTAAAGGTCTTGCTAACAACGTTAGTTGCCAACAAAGCCGAGAGTGGCGACACTCTGAAATGACGACTTTGCTGTAAAAGCTACTCCCCTTTAGGAGAACACTATTCACAATATTTATTATATAATTAATTTTATACAATGTTTATATTTTTGTCAACGATTATCTTATATTTTTTCCGTAAAAGATTTCATCCATTTCTGTAATCAATTTTTCAGCAATCACTAATTCCTCTTCCGGTGTCAGTTTTTCCCTTGTATTACTGAAAAATAAATAGTGTTCCAGGTCAAACTCCTTCAATTTACATTTCGTGTGAAAGATGTTTTCTTGGTACACATTCACATCAATCATGTGATACATTTCCTGTATATCTTCTGGTATATAGTTTTGTATCGAATTTATTTCATGATCAATAAATAGTTTATGTCCTGTCACATCTCTTGTGAATCCGCGAACACGATAATCAATCGTCATCACATCGGTTTCGAACGATTGGATCATATAATTTAATGCTTTTAGAGGGGATATTTCTCCACAGGTTGAAACATCGATGTCCGCCCGAAAAGTGCTAATACCTTCATCTGGATGAGATTCCGGATAGGTATGAACCGTTATATGACTTTTGTCCATTTGTGCAACGACTGATCCTGGTATTGGACCAGGAGATTCTTCAAATACATCCTTTGTTGGATCATTTACTGGTCCCTCTGATACTAAAATTGTTACGCTCGCTCCTTGGGGAACGTAATCCTGCTTTGCGACATTCAAAATATTAGCACCTATAATATCAGCAACATTACTTAGTATCTCGGTTAATCGGTCTGCGTTATAGACATCATCAATATATTCAATATATGCATCTCGTTCTTCTTGAGAACTTGTATAGCAAATATCATACATATTAAAGCTTAGCGATTTCGTAAGATTATTGAAACCATGTAAGTCTAATATCTGGTTCGAATTCATCTCCATATGTTTCATATACTTCTCCCCCTTTTATTATTTTTTCCATATTTTTATATTGGTTGATTCGTGAAAATCTATGCACATTAATGAGATTTTTCATTTTGCGCAAAAAAAAATCCGGCTAAAAAGCCGGACACTGTAACGATATGATCATTTAAAAGGGGGGTATGAAAAAGCTTATCTTTTCCATGTCTTTATCTTACGGTGTAAATATGAACAAACTATGAATAAAGAATTAAGTTTCTATTAAAGTTATAGTAAAGTTAGCTAATTATGATGATGTGAGAGATTTAATGAGATGATCTAAACAACTTTTTGGTTTCTTTCCAACAATTAGATTAATGCCATCGGTATAACCCTCTTCACGCCCACCTAATTCTTCAATTAGTTTGTTACGCCAATACTTAAGCTTATCAGTGTATTCATTGTTTATGGCTAAATTTTTACATTCATTCGGATCTTCTATTAAATCAAATAACTGCTCTTCTCCAGTTTGACTATACCAAATGTATTTTTCCTTACCATTCGTTAGGTAATGATGTGATAAAGAACCATAAGCATGCTCACCATGAATATGCGTTCTCCAATTAGTGGAAGGTTCCTCACACGCCTGTAACACACTTTTTCCGTCTACACTTTCAGGTATCTCAACACCAGCTACATCAAGAAGAGTTGGCATAATATCCCTTATTTCGACAACCTGATTTTTGGTACTATTTTGCTTTAATTTTAATTTATTCCCCGGGTCTGAAAGAATAAATGGAACTTTGGCGCTCCCCTCATAAGGGAGTGCTTTACGATAATAATTATGGTCTCCTAATAACTCCCCATGATCAGAAGCGAATACGATAACTGTATCTTGTAAAACACCATACTCAGCCATTGCATTTAGAAATCTCCCAATTTGATAATCAATATGTGTAATAAGAGCATAATAACCCGCTTGTGCCCTCTTATATCTATTCTTGGGAACATTACCTTTTAATGTGATTGGGTTATATCCCTCTCTTTGAATATCTTCTGTATCAGCCCATTCACCAACAACAGGATCAGGAAGATCCAGTTCTTTGTACATATCATAAAACACTTGCGGTGGATCAAAAGGAGGGTGTGGCCTAACAAATGACATATTCAAAAAAAATGGTTTTGTTGTGTCTCTTCTCCTCAAGAAATCAATTGACTGAGAAACCACCCAATTAGTTGGATGTAATTCTTCAGCAAGATGCCATGGCCTTGCAACTGTTGAGGCATTACAATCCAATCCTAAATCAATTAAATCTACCTGAGAGCCTGCCCGTTCTCTTAACCAGGGTAAATAGTCATCTCCAGTTAGATTAAATGACTCCGACTCAAAATTCTGATATTTAAATCGATTATAATGTAAATAGCCGTCATGCAACACAACATTGTGAAACCCACAAAGATTTCTCGCAGGATAAACATGCATCTTTCCAACACATTGTGTATGATATCCATTTTTCGCTAATTCTCCAGGAAGTGTATGTTCATATTGCCAAGGAACCCGTTCTTGATAACCAACCCTACCGGTTGAGGTTTGAGACATTCCTGTTAGCAACGAGGCTCTAGCAGGAACACAAGTCGGTGTAGCTGAGTAGGCATTTTTAAAAATTACTCCGTTTCTTGCTAGTTGATCAATATTCGGGGTATCAACAACTGGATGATTCAAAATACTTAAGCAATCGCCTCGCATTTGGTCAACCATAATCAATAGGATATTAGGTTTCATCTTTTATCCTCCAAAATAGCTTTCGTTATTACCGCTTCTATAATTACCCCTAATTCAAAAGGGTGGGTTGTTGGTATGAGTAGTTTTAAAAAAACTCATAGTTCGAATTTTTTCTATGAGTTCTTCCTGCATACTCTAAGTTAACTCAGTATAAAAACGGCATCTATCTCCAGGAATGATGGATTTACAAAATTCAACTGGTTTACCAGACAAATCATAGGCCACACGTTCTAATAGTAATGCCGGTAGACCTTCCTTAATTTTAAAATAAGCACTTTCATAATCACGAATTAAGACAGGCTCAAATGCCTCCTTTGCTTTTGTCACTCGAATATTAAATTTCTCTTCAAGCAAATCATAAAGCGAAACTTTACCAATATCCTTTAGGCATTCCATATCAGTAACTAGACTCTTAGGAATATATGATGATTCTAATATAAACGGTTTATCATTTGCACATCGAAGACGCTTTATTTCAACTACTTTTTCCGTTTTTGCTATTTGTAGAGCTTCTCTCACCTTTAGCTTAGGCTCTACAACATCAATTCCAAGGATAATATCCTTCGGATTCATTCCTTTTTCCCTTAACACTTTACTGAAGCTATAAAATCCAGTTAAAGATTGCTCTAGCTTTGGTCTTGCAATAAATGTCCCTTTCCCTTGAGTTCGATACAAAATTCCCTCCTGTACTAACTCTTCAATTGCTTTCCTTGCAGTATTTCGGCTAATATCAAATTGTTCCATCAATTGATTTTCAGAAGGAATTTTATCTCCTACCTTCCACATCCCACTATCAATTGATTCTTTTATTTTTTCTTTTAATTGATGGTAAAGGGGAATAAAACTTTCATGCTGCAAACGGTCCATTCTATTTAATCTGCCTCCTAATAATTATATATACAACTATACCTTATATTAGGATATACTAGAAAATATTTCATCTATTATTCAATACATGAAGTCATTTATCCTACGAGATACTTATTTTTTTAAGCTCCAGTAATTCTTGGCATTGACATAGATTCCTTGCCTAACTCTGCCCAAATATACTTGAATAGGAGCTTTTCCCTGAGTTCTCGATATTCTACATGTTCCCATAAATTACATAATTCATTTGGGTCTTCTAGTAAATCATATAGCTCCCCATAATAGTTATTATAATAAACCGTTAATTTGTAACGTTCATCGACATATGTTTTTAGATGTACCATAGTTGGTTGTGTTCTATACTCACATATGATGTGGTCTCTACATTTTTCCTTCATACCAAACCAGACATCGCTCTGATTTATTCCTGTCATTTGATGCGGTATAGGTATATCGGTTAAACCTAAAAAAGTAGGGGCTAAATCAACTAATGATACCATTGCATTATTTACCACCCCTTTTGGTACCTTTCCAGGGTACCGCACTATAAAAGGAATCTTTATTAGATCTTCATAATGAAAAGCACCCTTATCATGGAGACCATGATGACCAAAAAAATGACCATGATCTGATGTAAATACAACAATAGTGTTATCAGCTATTCCTAATTCATCTAACTTATCAAGTATCTTACCGATATATTTATCCATCATGCTAATCATTCCATAGTATACCGCCATATTTCTTTTGGCATCTGCCTTCGTAACGGAAGTGTGTGATTGAAATCCAATATTCCCAATACCTGTTTCAACATACCTCGAAAAGTCCGGATTTTCCTCTTGTGTCATTTGAAAATGAGGTGGATTATTCTTATGTTCACCCGGCACTACTTCAGGTAATGTCAACTTTTCCGAATTATACATGTTATCCCATGGTTCAGGAACAAGATATGGTGGGTGAGGATCAAAAAAGCTTGCCCATAAAAAGAAATTTTCGTCTTGCTCATGATATTGACTTAGTAAATGGTTAGTCCTTTCGGCAATCCATGAATTATAGTGATATTCCTCTGGTATATCCCATTTGTATGAAATGTTAGGGTCCATATTTCCTGTTGGTGGTAAATAAAAGTCTCTCCAGTTTTTACAGCCCTTTTCTTCTAACCATAGAGCATAATGCTGTCCGACATGTGCTTCATTGGTATGATTTCGAGCTAGCTCAATATGTTCAAAGCCATAAAAGGGACCGTTAAATTCTTTCCAAAAATCTAAGTCCTGCAATACGGGATAAGACTCAAAAGAAGAATATTCTTCAGTTGATTTAAGTGGTTGAAAATGAGCTTTTCCTATTAAGGCAGTTCGATAATTACTCTCCTGAAAATAATCTCCTACCGTCGGAACCTCTTCAGATAATTTTGTACCTAAAGCCCAAGCACCATGCTGACTCGGATATAATCCAGTAATCATCGATGAACGGCTAGGGGTACAAGTAGGGTTCGGGCAATAGGCGCGATTAAATACTGTTCCTTCTTTGACCAACCTATCCAGGTTCGGAGTTGTAATTTCAGTATTAAAAGCACCGATTGTATTATAATGCTGTTGGTCACTTGTAATTAGCAATATATTAGGCTTTGACACAATATCAACTCCTTTTGTAACTTAAATGATTACTATTCAGTTAAAAGCTTAGAAACAATTAACTAAGTTTTGGTTGGTCAGAGAAAGTAACCACACGATTTTTAGTTCCATGTAACTCGAACAAAATAATCTCATTTTCCCCTTCTTTTAACAGCGGTGCCGGAACATAGAGTGTTTTTTGCGGACCAATCTCCCAATACCTTCCAAGGTTGAAACCGTTAATATAAGCAACACCCTTTGTCCATCCTTCAGTATTTATAAAGGTATCTGAAACTTCATTAATATGAAGTGTTCCTTTATAAAATGCAGGAACTTCAGAATAAACTTCATAATCCGTATCAAATGTAAGGCCTGTTAAATCATTTAATGGAAGTGAATGAATTGTCCAATGATATAAAAATTGAGCACCCAATCTGACTCCCTCAGTTATCCCCTTGTAATCTTTTAATTTGGGGCCATAGTTGATCCTCCCCATATTCTCTACTAATATACTTAAAGTAGCGCCTCCATCAGGTATACTTAAGAGTATTTCGGTATCTTCATTCCAGCGCTCAATTACGCCCTTAAATTCACCATCTAAATAGATTAATGCTCTATCATGTACGTCTTGTAAGTTTAATTTTGTCTCAGGTCTAGGACCAGAAACATGAGTAGTATATAAAATAAACCCATAATCTTGTCCAATTTCTTCCATAGTTTCAGGACACGTTTTCGATATTGGGCTGGACAATTGCGGTAGCCCATCAAATAACCGTTTTTGCTGAGTTAAGTGAACTTCTTCATATGCTTTCTTTTTTATAGGTTCTGGTAAGTTAAGTGGTTCTAAGTTAACATATTTAGAGATAACCTCTCGAACCTTAAAGAATTTATCAGTTGGAGTTCCTGATTCATCGATTAGTACATCATAGTCATAACTCGTAATTGTTGGTTCGTACCCTTTCCCATGGTTTGCCCCATTAAAAAAGCCAAAGTTTGTTCCACCGTGGAACATGTAAAAGTTTACGGATGCATTCATTCCTAGCATTCTATCTAATACATCTGCAACATCATCTGCATTCCTTGTATGATGTTCCTCTCCCCAATGGTCAAACCACCCGTTCCAAAACTCCATGCACATTTTGGGGGCATTAGGTTGATATTCCTCTAATTTCGCAAATGACTCTTCAGGTCTTGAGCCAAAATTTGCCGTTTCTAATACCCCAGGAATCATACCACCTTGAAACATGAAATCAGTCGGTCCATCTGAAGTAAACAAGAGTACATCCATCCCCCTAGATACCATTCCATCACGCAGATACTCTAAATATTTGGTATCGTTTCCGTAGCTGCCATACTCGTTTTCAATTTGCATTGCAATTATAGGTCCTCCATTTGTGCAGAGTAGAGGCTTGAATTTTGGTAATAAAACATCATAATATTCATCCACTCTTTTTAAAAAGGGGGCATGATAACAGCGAAGCCTCATTCCCTGATCCTTCAACAGCCAAGAAGGCAATCCTCCAAACTCCCATTCTGCACAAATATAAGGACTTGGGCGAATTATAACGTATAATCCAATTTCAGCTGCAGTCTCTATAAATTTTACAATATCAGCCTGACCTTCAAATTGAAATTCGCCAGGCTTTGGTTCATGAAAGTTCCAAGGCACATAGGTTTCTACAGTATTAAATCCACAGGCTTTCAACTTAAGCAATCGATCCTTCCAATACTCAGGCACGACACGAAAATAATGAATAGCTCCTGAAATAATCTGAATTGGTTCCCCATTAATCATAAATTGTTCATTCTCAGTAGTTAAAACAGACATTATAACCCTCCACTCTATTTATCCAACTCTGGCGATTCAACTTAATTAAGCATCAACACTTCCATACTTCTGTCCCATGTTTGATAAGTTTTCACTAATAGATTCTTCGCTTTCTCTTCTACGCTCAATGCGTTCAAATAGTTTTAATGATAACACCATTATTAGATAAGCCGGGAGGCTCATGCTAAAGAACGGCAGTAATCCTGGAATCCAAAAAAATAATCTGGATACTATGTAAACGATTAATGCTACTAAAATTGTATGAACTGGATAAGAAATACCTATCATTAGAGAGTATGTAAAATATCGAGAGAGTTTAAGATTGTAATGAACAAAAACTGGAACAATATATATCAAAATAGTCATAAAGAGTAGACTACACAAAATCACCCCAATTAATAGGCAAATTGCTAAAATCCCTTCGGCATATTTCATAATGGATAAGTTTACGTACAATACATAACCCATTATAGAAAGCAAAAATCCTATCAGATTGGATTTCCAGAATTCATTCCGAAACGTCTTCCAAAACTCCTTAAATAAAGAAAAATTTTCTTCCCTCTTCATAACCCATTTACGAGTAGTTGCAAATAAGGCCATAGTTGCTGGCATAATGCCAACAACCAGTAAACCTACAAACGAAAAGAAAATCCATAATAACTGAAGTTGTAAAAGCTTCATGATAAATTCAGAAGTTTTATAAAATCTCCCTACTATTCCATCCATCTCCACGGCCATCTTTCCTTTCCAGCTAAAGAATAGGCAGATTAGATGTCTCCATCTTTCAACCTAACGAACTATTAAATAGTAATCGTTGATTCTTTACTTATCTCAACAACTTTACCACCCGAACGAATTGATTCTGTTGCGGCACATCCTACAGCGACACTCATTCTACCAGCGAAAGGCGTCGTTAATGGTTGCTTATTATTTAACACTAGTTCAATAAAATCCTTGCAAATTTTCGGGTCAGCCCCTCCGTGACTTCCTTGCTCTTTTTTCATATCATACGTAACATTACTGTATTCATGCCAAGAACCGGATTTACGAGTTTTAACGTAAACCTTTCCTCCGACATCATCATTCTCGACTCTACCTTTTGTACCAATAAAGGTATAATTCCTTGAATAATCTGGAGTAAAATGACACTGTAAATACGATGCTTTAATTCCGCCCTCTAGTTCCATAATTAACATATTATTATCTTCCACATCAATTTCTTTTCTGAATGCACACTGTGTTAACGTATGTAAGCTAGCCTCGGGGCAAGTATCTTTTTCAGTACATGTTGGACACGTTAAATGATTAGGCTTATCTCCCCCATAATAATCAAGCCCTCCCATTGCAGAGACTTTTTTCGTATACTTACCAGTAATCCAATGAATAACATCTAAATCATGTGAACCCTTTTGTAGTAATAGTGATGTCGTATTTTGAGATGTTCCATGCCAATCATGATAGTAATAGTATCCACCCAAGCCAACAAAGTGTCTGACCCAGACTGCCTTTAATTCACCAATTACACCAGAATCAACGATACCTTTCATTGTCTGATACATACTCATATATCGCATATTGAAGCCAACCATTAAATGTTTCCCACATTTTTTTGCAGTTTCAATTATTCGATCACAACCCTCTACTGTTATTGCTAGTGGCTTTTCGCAATAAACATGTTTTCCCGCTTCAAGAGCTGCGATAGCATGTTCTTCATGTAAGTAATCTGGAGATAAAACGACGATAGCATCAATATCGTCACGTTTGATTAGTTCTTTATAATCTGTTGTAATATATGCACTTTCATTTATTTTTTCTTGAAAAGCTTTTAACTTTTCAAATGAAATATCCGCTGCGCCAACTACTACAGATTTTCCATTTGGATTGTGAAAATACTTTGCAATTCCACTTCTAAGTCCTGCACCTATAATACCAATTCTGACTTGTTCCATTTGCATTCTCTCCCTAACTATGAGTATTGGAAATCGTATAATTCTTTGTGACATATAACCTGAAATAAAAATCTTTTTCCTCAAATTATCCAAACGTTTTCCCAATAATTAAATAAGTTTTCTTATGAATAGATTTATATAATGACATTCCCCCAATTTAAAGTCATCGGGGGAATGTACATATTATTTACTTGGGCTAACCCATTCACCTTCAATATTTGCTTCTGTCAGTAGCTGATTAACATCATTAACGACATCTGCTCCACCTTTAGCCATATACTCTTCAACAAACTTATCCCATTCGGAAATTGGTCTTTGACCTGCAACCATTTTTGTAAGTTCATTTGTCGCAAATTCATTTAATTCTGCAATTTTATCATTATAAACCTCAGAGTGAATACGTCCTACTGGGCTTAAATAAAAGTTAGATTCTAATAACATTTCAACCATAAGGGTATTAAATTCTTTTGCTTCAGGAGCCTTAGATTGGATTGCGTAATCTAACATCGATTTTTCTCCTTCAATCCAGCCACCTTGTTTTTGGTTAAAAAGTGCTTGAGGTGCATATTGGCTATAATCCTCTGTTAGTTCAGGTGCACCATCTACCATCGTATAACCTTTTCCTTCTCCACCCATTGTCCAATCAAAATATTCATTATCTGGATTTTGCTCATCTGCTGGTACATATTGGGTGATATAATCAATCATTTCTAAAATTTTCTCTACTTTTTCTGGGTTGTCTTTTAATTTAGCATTTAACATCCAAACTCTATAGTATCCACTACCCGCTACATATCCTTGTGTACCATCTGGTGCAACAAACGCAGGCATAGCTGCTATTTTTGCATCAGGATTAGATTTTTTTAATGTTGCATAATCAAAGTTAGCAGGTTGTGCACCCTTGTCTTTTCCTGGTTGTTCATACCAGATTCCAACTTTTCCTGCAGTAAAATCTTTGAAGACTTCATTATAAGGTTTTACCGCCCAGTCTTTATCAAGAGCTCCTGCATCGCTTAATTCTTTTAAAGCACTAATTTTCTCTTTACTACCTTCTGAGATTTGGCCAGGAATTAATTTCCCTTCATCATTTTTATGGTACCAGGTATTATTGCTCCAGTAGGCCCCAAATGACGGGTCATATACTAGTCCTTTTGCTAATCCAAGTCCAATCGTATCATCTTTTCCATTACCATCAGGATCTTGTGTTGCAAAAGCAATTGCTACTTCCTTCAGTTCCTCAAAATTTGTTGGCATTTCCAAACCAAGTTTATCAAGCCAGTCTTGACGAATAATTGGTTTTTTTCCACCACTTGCAGGGAAAAACAGTGGAATCGCATAAATATCCCCTTCAACTGTTACAGTATCCCATACCGATTGAGGAATCGCTTTAAGACTTTCATATTTGTCTATGTAATCATTTAATGGTAAGAAAGCACCTTGTTTAGACCACTTTACAAAGTTAACACCAGCAGTCTCATCTCCTATTACATCTGGTAAATCACCTGAAGACATTTTTACCGCAAGCTTATCTGTGTATAAATCAAAAGGAATATATTGCGGTTTGAAATCGATGTCAAATTTTTCATTAACCATTTTAATATTTTCAAAGCCTGGCTCAGGAACTGGATTTTCCCATGTACCATCAAACCAAGAGATTGTCAGTTTTCCATCTTTTTTTTCATTTGAAGAGCTTTCATTTGATGAACAAGCTGCTAGTACACCAAGGAGTAAAATAGTAGAACAACATAAAGCAATTATCCGTTTCATTTCAAAACTTCCCCCTTCATCTTTGCGTTTGATTCATAAAATCTTAAAGTGGTGAGAATCAGAATCCTATTCTTTGACTGACCCTAGCATCACTCCCTTCGCAAAGTGCTTTTGAAGAAACGGGTATACTAGCAAAATTGGAATTGTGGCAATTAGAATTGCCGCCATCCCTATTGTTTCAGCAGGTGGAGGATTATCCATTGTTGCTTGCATCCCAACATCCAACATATTACCTTGATTTAAAATAACTAATTGTCGAAGGATAACCTGTACAGTCCACTTTGCAGGATCATTTAAATAAAGAAGAGCTGTAAAATACGAATTCCAGATTCCAACTGCATAAAACAGTCCGAAAGCTGCTAGGGCTGGCTTTGATAAAGGCAGAATGATCTTTCCAAAAATTTGTAAATCGTTTGCTCCATCGATGATCGCTGCTTCCGTTAAATCGTGTGGTAGATTCATAAAGAATTGCCTCATAACAATCAAGTTAAATGAACTGATGGCTGTTGGAATGATCAATGACCACAATGAATCCATGAGACCAGTTGCTTGTACAACCATATATGTAGGTATCATTCCAGCTCCGAACACAAAAGTAAATAATACGAGAAACAAATACACTCTTTGGCCAAGAATATTTCTAGACAATGCATAAGCCATCATAGACGTTAAGAGTAAACTGACAAATGTACCTACTATGGTTACATAAATCGTTACCCCAAGCGAGCGAACAAATTCTTTAGAGCCTAAGATATACTCATACGCATCTAACACCCAGGTTTTCGGAAAAAGGAGTAAGTCAGATTGTACAAATTCTTCATATGTTGCGAATGAGACCACGAACATGTAATAAAACGGAAAGATCATTGTTAATGCTATGATGATAAGTAATACATAGTTTACAAGATTTACAGCTTTTTCTGACTTCGTATTATTTTGTTGCAACTAAATTTCCTCCCATCCTAGTAAACTCCCTCATCGCCAAACCGTTTTGCTAATCGGTTAGCACCGACAATTAAGATCAATCCAACTATTGATTTAAATAACCCAACAGCAGTAGCAAAACTGAAATCTGAGTTTTGAATTCCTTTGAAATAAACAAAAGTATCAAGTACATTTCCAACTTCCATTGTGAATGGAGTTAACATTAAATAAATTTGTTCAAAGCCAACGTCCAATACACTTCCAAGTCTCAATATCAATAAAATAATGATAGTACTACGAAGTGCTGGTAATGTTATATGCCAAATTTGTCTCCATCGGTTCGCTCCGTCAACGGCCGCAGCCTCATACAAACTAGGATTTATCCCTGATAGTGCAGCAAGGAAAATAATCGTACTCCAACCTGATTCCTTCCAAATAACCTCTAGTACGACTAACGGCATAAACCAGTTAGGATCTTGTAAAAATGCTATCGGCTCCATACCAAAAACCGTTCCTAATACTCTGTTTACTATCCCATCAGACTTTAATAGAATCGTAACAAGTCCGATAACTACAACCCAGGATAGGAAATGTGGTAAATATACAATGGATTGAATTGTCCTTTTGAAAAATGTATTCCGAACCTCATTTAGCATGAGTGCTAGAATAATAGATACTGGGAAGGCAAATACAATTTGAAGGAAAGAAAGGTATAAAGTATTCCAGAGAACCCTAATAACTTCTTGGTCTTCAAAAATTGTTTTAAAGTGCTTTAATCCGACCCACTCACTATTAAGAAATCCTTGAAAGGCACTGTAATCCTGAAAGGCTATAATATTTCCTGCCATTGGTACATATCGGTATATTAGAAAATAAAGCAGACCCGGAAGCAATAATATATAAAGGTACCTTTCTTTCCAAAGTCTGGACCATACGCTTTTCTTGGATTCAATCAGTATGTTGGTCTGGACTTTTTGAATTTTTCCAGATTCTGTTTTTTGCAAATTTTCCACTTTTGTATCACTCCCTTAATTCGTTTTTCGGAAAACTATCCAAACGTTTTCCTCACTTGTTAAAAAAAAGAGCATTTATAGCCTACTAAAATTTGAGGATTCCCTTACTATCAATTTATTTGGTAAGAGTATTTTCATAGGTAATGTTATTTTCCCTTCAACTATATCTACAATTGTTTTTGCTGCAATAGCTCCTAATTCATATTTCGGAACATCAATTGTAGATAAAGGCGGGGATGAATATTGGGACATGTCGATATTATCTATAGATATAAAAGCCATATCATCCGGTATTTTTATTTCATTCTCAGTCACAGCCCTCATTGCTGCAATTGCCATCAGATCGCTGGCACAGAAGATAGCCGTTGGAAGGTTCCTAGATTTTGTTTGAATCAATTGACTCATTTCAAAATAACTTTTTTTCATGTTCCATTCTGTATTGATTACCCATTCGGGATTTATGTTAAGACCAAACTCTTCCAAAGCGTTTCTGTATCCCTTGTACCTTTTTTCTTCATTTAAATTCTTGAAATTTTCCCCAACTCCCCCACCTAAAAAACCAATCTTCTGATGGCCCTGTTTTACTAGTTCCTTAATCGCTTTTTTAACTGCTGATTCTCGGTCATAATCTATCACAGTTATTTCCTTATCTGTATAAAAAAAATCTAGGCCAACAATAGGTATAAACTGCATGATATAATCTAAAACACTTTGTTCTAAATGATCAATTAGAATTAATCCTTCGATACCTGATTCATGTATGGTTTTAAAAAGCAATGATTCATTTTGTAACTCTTCCTTATTGATACTAGTCAAGGAATAATCGGATTTTATTAGAGTGTCGTTAACCCCCTCATACAATCTCGAAAAATATGGATTTAGTTCTGCAATTTTGGGGTTAGCAACCCATCCTATCTTCATAGTCCTTAATTTTTCTGTACTTTGATTCGTTACCAATTTACGGGCATTTTCATTTGGTACATACCCAAGTTCCTTAACCGCATTCCACACTTTTTGAATGGTCTCTGGTTTTACATTTCGCGATTTATCATTTTGAATTACTCTAGATACTGTTGATATGGATACACCAACGTGTTCAGCGATGTCTTTTAATCTAACCACAATACACCCTAGCCTCCTGTAGTATGCGTTTTCTTTTTGGAACAAATTAAAATGTGTATGTTTATTAAAACGAGGGTTAACACATTGATGTGTTATTAGGTTGTTGGTACAACTACTTTCAAAAAAAAGAAGCAGGACTTTTTTAAGAATGGAAGTCAAAAAGCTTTATTAATTCGATTATATGTTTTTGTTTTTGGGACTGTCAACTAATATTTTGAATTTTTCCATTTAACAAACTATTATTTTTCTTGAACGACTCAAACCCGTATACCTTTTCAAAGTACAAGTCATGTAAAGTTCCATATTGAGCTTTTTTCAGTCTGCTTCCCCGTAACACATATAATCATTTGATTAGAACATACCCAAATAGCAATATTTGCATACTTTTAAAGCAATTTTTACGCATCTTTGAGCATCCCTGCTATGGTACACTCAACTTTGAAACCGCTTTATTATTGGATTTATCAGCATTTCAGTATAAAAGGCAGGTGTAGAAAAATGAGAGTTTATCATGATAAATTGTTTAGTAAAAAATTTATGAGGCCGAAGTTTACCATTCAACATAAATCGGATCGGAAAACAGCTTCTAACTTCCACTCACACTCAGGTTTTGAAATTGTGTGGCTCCAAAAAGGAGAAGCCACATACATTTTTGAAGAAAAAGTCTTTCGTTTAACGAAAGGACAAATATTATTTTTTAAAAGCACTGATTTTCACAAAGTTAAATTACATGATGGTGTGCCATATGAACGAGTTGTTACTCTATTCTCTGAAAGCTTTCTTACGTTTAAACATCCTATTTTTGAGAAGTTTAAAGGCTTTTTGGACAACCTTCCTTCCCCTCAATATGTTTTGAATGTACAGGCCTGGAAGGAAGAACAACTTCAGCATATCATCGATCATTTATTGTTTGAGCAAGAGAATGAAGATCTCTGGGAAAAGGAAGCAGCACTAGAATTATACCTCCTCGAACTCCTATTATTTCTATGCAGAGAAATTCAATCATCCTTTGCGCAGAATTCCCATTTAATTGTAAAGCGTGACTCTCAAAAAGTAGAAATGCTAGAACGTATCTTAAAGGAAATCAATGAAATCTGGAATACGGATTGGCGTCTTGATTCACTAGCTCTAACTCTACATCTAAATAAATATTACCTTTGTCATTTCTTTAAAAAAGAATTTGGTCTTACCATCCACGATTATATACTTCAAAGAAGAATTTACGAAGCGAAAAAACTACTTATTTCAACAAGTTCTCCTATTAATCAGGTATCTGAAAAAGTAGGTTTTTCCTCCCCTTCCAGTTTTATCAGAAGCTTCAAACAACAGGTCAGCATGACTCCAAAACAATATCGAACAAATGCCCAAATCCTCTAACTCAGATTTGAGGATTTGGGCGATTTAAGGAGGTGATTACTGCTCAAGAGTCGGGTTTTTCGTCTGTATTTCATTTACATAAAAAAGGAGGCCAAATAGTGAGGAAGTTTAAACGTTTTATTACGGTACTACTGTGTTTTCTATTATTATTGCCTAATATGAGTTTGAATGTGTTTGCTGCTGAAGGTGAAACCACAGAGATGGTTGATATACCTGAATCCTCTGATTGGAAAGGTGCAATCGGAGGCGATGTTGGCGGTAATGACAAAATTACTGCTGAAAACTTTTTGATTAAGGAAAATGGAGATGGCTCTGTCAAAATGAGCGTTATGAACAATCGTGGTAAAATTGCAAATGAAACAGAAGGTATTGCATATTATTACCAGCAAGTTGATCCTACAGATAATTTTGAATTACAAGCTAAGGTGAAGGTCGAATCCTTTGAGGCAAATAATCAAGTTGGATTTGGAATTATGCTAAGAGGCAACTTATTAACTTCTACCGATGTAAAAACTGGTGATTATCTTGCGGTAGGTGGTATCAAGCAAGATATTAGAGGGTTTTATAAAGACAGTAGCGCTTCGTCTGTATATCCAGATGAACTAGACTTTACAGCAAATAACCCTGCTCCTGGTGAAGAGTATACACTTAAGGTTAGAAAAGAAGGAAATATTTATCAATTAACAGTCGGTGAAGAAACAAAAACGTTCACAGATTATAGTGGGGAAATGAATTATGTTGGACTTTTCGCAGCAAGAAATGTAAGCGTTACCTACAGTGATGTCAAATTAATTCAAGATCGCCCGATCGAAACCGGAGATTGGGAGTTTAGGGCATTTGGAAGTAACACAAGTGAGTCTAGAAACCCTGATCCCATTATAAATGATGATGGAACAATTACAATTACTGCTACTGGCAGAAAAATAGCAAACGGTGATGAGGGTATTTCCTATTATTTCAAAGAAATTCCGGCTAATGCAAACTTTACTTTAACAACAAAAGCTAGCGTAAAGAACTTCAATAGCAACAGTAGTATATCTACTCCGAACCAAAAGTCCTTTGGTCTTATGCTAAGAGACAGTGTTGGTGAAAATAGTGATAGTAGTAAACAATCTTCTAATTTTGTTGCAGTAGGTGCTTTGGATTTAGCTATGAAACCTTTTTATAATCAAAATGGCCAACTTATAAAATTGGAGAACTTCGCAGATGTAAATACTCCAGCTGCAAATGAAGTTTATGATCTAGAAATTCAGAAGTCAGGAAATGTATTTAAAGTATCCATAAATGGAGTCTCTGAAGTAATAACTGTGGACAATTTATTTAGTGATTCTGTCTTCGCTGGACTATATGTTGCTCGTGATGCTGAAATTACATTCAACAATTTCAATATAGTTATAGACACGAAGAAAGTATCGACACTGGAAGTTAACACGGATAATATGAAAACCGAATATCTAGTAAACGAAGAATTAAATACTGATGGCTTAGTCGTTAAAGCCATTTACAATAATGGTGAAGAAGCGATCTTATCTGCAAACGACTATATTATTACTGGTTTTGATAGCAGTAGTGTTGGAACAAATACGATTACAGTTAACTTTGGAGGAGCTAAAGAGACCATTGATTTAAGAATTAAAGAATTGACCTTATTAGATTTAACGATTAAGTACTATCCCGCTAAAACGGTTTACTATCCAGGTGACAAATTTGACCCAGCAGGCTTAGTAGTACTAGGAACATATGATAATGGAGAAACCTATATTCTATCCGAAGATCAGCTAGATTTTAAAGTTGACAATGTCTTAATTGATAGGGCATCTGCATTTAATACCCCTGGTACAAAGACCGTTACAATTGTACCAAAAGATTTCCCTGCTGTAACAGCAAGCTTCAATGTAACTGTAAAAGATACTGAGCTTGAAGGGCTTGAGATAAAGAAACAACCTGTTAAAACACAATATTTTATTGGTGATCCACTCGATCTTACTGGATTGGTCGTTTATGCCATCTATAAGGACGGATCTCAGGTAAGATTACTAGAAAATGAATATGATATCTCTAATTTTGATACGACAACACCTGGAGACAAGAATGTAGTAATCAGCCATAAGGATGCCAGTAAAACTATCACATTCAATGTAAAAGAAAAGGAAGTACTTGAATTAAAAATAACTGAGTTTCCTAATACAACTTTTGCAATCGGTGACACGTTTGCATCTAATGGATTAGAAGTTTCAAAGGTTTACGATAATGGAGATCAAGAGGTATTATCAACTGATGCCTATGATGTTGACTCCAGTTCATTTAATAGTGATATGACCGGTACGTACCCTATTACTGTGAGTCCAACAGTAGATTTGGGAGTCGACCCAATCACATATAAGGTTACAGTTCGAGAAAAAACAGCCTACAATTTTGATTTTATTCGGTTCGGGCAATCAACATCGGACGAAAGAAATACAATTGAGTACCTAGAGAATGATACCATTCGTTTAGCTGCAATTGATGGTGGTGGTAAGGTTACTGGAGACCATGATGGAATCTCCTTCTATTACACCGAAATTGATGCGAATGAAGATAATTTTGAGCTCTCAGCTGATATCAAAGTTGTTGAATACGCAAAAAATCCTCATGATGGACAAGAATCATTCGGAATAATGGCAAGAGATGCCATATACGAAACGGGCGACCAAAAAGGAATATTTGCGAGTAATATTGCCGCAATCGGAGGTTTTTCAGGTGGTACTCGGGATGAAAACGGAACACAACTGTTTGTTCGAACAGGGGTAACATCACCGGATGGTACAGGAAGCCAAGGTATTCAAAAAGAAATGGTAAAGGCAGAAAGACCAACAACTGCTAATACTCATCCAAACAAAACATATCATCTTACACTTAAGAAAACGAATAGTGGTTTTACGGGAATACTAAATGACGGTGAGAAATCGATTGAAAAAGAGATCTATGCACCTGATCTTTTAAACGTTCAAAATGGAAAGGCATATGTCGGTTTCTATACCGCACGTGTAGCAACAATTGAAGTGAGTAATATAGACTTCAAAGTAACAGCTGCAGAAACAGATGCTCCTAAAGGAGAAGCACCTATTAAGGAGGTCACACCTCAGTTTGACATTTTATCATTGGAAAGGACTTCTGATGAGAATTATCGCCTTATCGTTCAATCAAATGTGAATGGAACTGTGACGATTAAAGAAGGCAATGAAACGATTCGTTATGATGAACCTATTTTTGCCGGGCAAAAGCTTGAAATACAAACAAAAATCGCAGTAAATGCAAATACAAACTTTAGTTTTGTATTCATACCTGACGAAACTCAAAAACTAACAGACTATAATAGAATCATTCGAAACTTCACCGTTGAAATGAAGACATTTGCCGAAGATGGAAATATCTATGTTTCCCCTAACGGATTGAGTTCTGGTGACGGCTCAAAAGAAAATCCGCTAGACTTAGATACGGCCATAGAATTTGTAAAACCAGGTCAACGCATTTATGTGATGGAAGGTCACTATGTGAGAAATGCGATACTTGAAATTAAGAAATACAATGACGGCACTGAAGATGCGATGAAGTACTTATGGGCTGACCCTGCCGCCACAAGTAGACCAATCATTGACTTTGATAAGAAAACGGAAGGTGTTATCCATAGCGGTAACTACTGGCATGTAAGAGGCTTAGACTTTATTCAATCTGCCGGCAACACAAAAGGTTACACAGTTGGCGGTAACCACAATATTATTGAAAACATTAAAACGTACCAGAACGGAGACACAGGTCTACAAATCAGCCGTACGGACGATTCTACTACTATAGCTGATTGGCCATCTTATAACTTGATTCTTAACAGTGAATCATTTGATAACCGTGATCCATCTGACAATAATGCAGATGGTTTTGCTGCAAAACTCACGGTTGGAGAAGGAAATATTTTTAGGGGTACGATCGCTCATAATAATATTGATGATGGATGGGATCTCTATACAAAGGTTGGTACAGGTGCTATTGGAGCAGTTACAATTGAGAATAGCATCGCTTATAACAACGGTTTCTTAACAAATGGAACTGTTGGGAATGGTGATAAAAACGGTTTTAAGCTTGGTGGTGAAGGAGTCCATGTCCCTCATACTATCAAAAATAGTGTTGCTTTCGGTAACGGTGCAGCAGGTTTCACAAGTAATAGTAATCCAGGTGTGATTGCCGAAAATAACTACGCATTTAATAATGCCGGTGGAAATATGGCATTCACAACATATGGTCACATTACTCCTGACTTTACAATTGATGGGTTTCTATCTTTCTTCACAGAAGACAGTCAAAAGAAAACAAAAGACAATTATCAACACACTGATTTAGATAAGAACTTCATGTTTAATGGAGAACAATCTGTTAATAAGTCTGGTGATGTGCTGCCTAATGAGCTCATGCAATCCTTGGCTACCATCCAAAACTTTGAACGAAGTCAAGATGGTGAAATCCATTGGAATGGTGTTTGGGATACGTTTGGTGACTTTATCGCAAAATATGAGGAACCTAAAACTGAAAACCCAGACGAGCCAGGTGAAGAACCTAAGAATGAAAATCCAGAACAACCAGGTGAGGAACAGCCTGAAGAACCTGAGACTGAAAATCCAGAACAACCGGGAGAAGAAACTCCTGACAATGAAGATGACAACCATCAACCGGGAGATAAAACACCAAGTTCTGATGAAAACGGAGATAAATCTCAAGGGACAGATAAACAAACAGATAACAACAAATTACCTAAAACAGCAACCTCTGTATACAACTGGCTCGTTCTCGGTATCGTATTAATATTTATTGGTGTTAGTGTTGGTGTTGTACATTATCGTAGAAAAGGTTTTGTTTCCTAAACATACTTGTTTCGCTAAAAAGAGAGGGTCTCCCCTCTCTTTTTTTACCTCCTTCTATCAAAGCCTCCTCTATTACATAGATAATCATTAATTCAGGATTTCTCTCTTTAGCAATATCCGCATACTTTTATAGCAATATGTTGCTATAGTTTAGTGTCAAGCCTATGTTACACTCTCCTTTGTAACCGTTTTATTGGTTGAATATTCAGATAGTTCTTTTGACCTATCGGGGAGGTGAGTCATTTTTACTAGTATTTGAATTACTAGTTTATAGTTCTACTTATTGTCTATAGAAAGGAGATTTTAATGAATGAGTACAATTAAACGTTACTTTTATTTGACATTGGTAGTTTTGCTCACATTCACAAGTTTATTTTCTACCGTATCTATTAATCCTGTTTATGCTGAAGAAACGGAAGCTTCCACCTTCCTTTTTGAAGCAGATTTCAATAATGAAACGACTGGGGAACGTCCAGCAGATTTTGACGTATCGGAGGGCGGTGGCACTGTAGAAGTAACAGAAGTCCCTGATACTTCAAACAAAAGTGTATTTTTAAGTGACACAAGTGAGACAGCTGATGTAAAGTTAAGCAAATCCTTCGACGAGCTTGTTGGTGTTGTTACCGTTCATATGAAATTTATGCAACCGAAGTATACAAGCTCCACAAAGGTAATGAGAGTAAAAGGAGACGGAACTCCTATCATTATTGAAACTAAAGACAATAACATATCATATCGTACTGGCAGCACCTATGAACCGTTAGTCCCTCTCGAGGAAAATGTATGGTATGACATCAAGACTGAAATTGATTTAATAAATCAAACAGCAAATGTCTATATCAATGGAGAACTTAAGTTAGAGAATGCTCAGTTAAATGAACCTGCTACAAAAATTAGTTATTTTGAAACATTTACACCTGGCAGTAAAGCACTTGGGCATTATGTTGATGATATTAAAATTTCTGGTTCGTTACCAGAGGTTGATCCTGAACAACCTACAGATCCCGAGGATCCATCTGAGCCGACACCTCCTACTGAACCAGGTGCAGGTGGAATCTATGAGGCGGAAGATGGAAAGTTAGTAAATGCTATCATAGACAACAAACATCCTGGATTTACGGGAACTGGTTTCGTAGATATGGTACCGAATGCACCAGGAGGTTCAATCGAATGGACTATAGATGTACCTGTTGGTGGAGAATACACGTTGGATTTTCGTTATGCCCATGGCGGAACGGATGAGCGTCCAGCAGAAATAAAAGTTAATGGAGAAATTGTCGAACCTAAATTAGCCTTTAACCCTACAGGTGGTTTTGCAAATTGGACCTACACGTCAACTAAAGCTACCTTTCAAGCCGGTGAAAATGTTATCGTAGCTACCGGTATTGGGGCGAGTGGTGGTGCAAATATCGATCATCTAAAAGTGTATATGGAATACGATCAAATTTATGAAGCAGAAGATGCCCTACTTGATGAAACAGGGGTTATCATCGATAATCAGCATACTGGTTTTACAGGAACAGGATTTATTGATTACAAGCCAAATCAACCAGGCAGTTGGGTTGAGTGGACAGTGAATGTTCCAACTGATGGAGAATACTTCCTTGACTTTAGATATGCTTCCGGTGGAACTGATGCAAGACCAGCAGAGATTAAAGTAAATGATGAAGTCGTTACAGAATCATTAGCTTTTGATCCAACTGGCGCATGGACAACTTGGGTATACACTTCCACAAAAGCGACCCTAAAAGCTGGTGAGAATAAAATTCGTGCTACAGGTGTAGGTACTAGTGGCGGCGCAAATATTGATCATTTACGAATCCACAATAAAGAAACTGGATCTGATGAAGGTCCTATCGATATAGAGGACTCTGAATTAAAGGATATAGTTAGCGGACTTTACTTGAAAAAGTTAAATGAGTTAGGAGTAATCGTTGAAAAACAGCCTGAAGATACCGATTCTATTACAAGACTTGAATTCATGTCTTTAATAAATAGTAAACTTGGATTAGTTAATGAAGAGCAATTCAAGGGATTAAGCACTGAATCGGAGGTTTGGGAAGTTTCTATAAATGAATGGTATTGTTATGTTCTAGCTGCTGCTAAACAAGCTGGATACATGGATGCTCTTGTGAGAAACGGAAAGATTCAACCTAACAAGACCCTTAAGAAAAAGGAAGCTGTAAAAATTATTCAAGAGCTAAACGGCTCCTCAACGAATGCTGATAATAACAAAGAACTTACATGGGGGGAAGCTAAGAATCTTGTTAATACCCTTCCATCAGAAGAACAAAGGAAAACAGTACAAATCGCGGATGTTCATGCAATTTCAAGCAATCTTATTGCGGTAACATTAAATAGTAGTTTTGATGAATTTGATTTCTCTGATATTAGTGTGGTTTACCCTACTGGCAATTGGACGACCCTAAGCCCTAACTTTAAGAATCTTAGAATCGACAAGGCCGCAAAAGGTAAGAATAAATTTGGTCAAACGGTCCTTATTTTAAATAGTTTAGATGAGTTGGATCAGAACGGGAAGTATATCGTAGAACCTGAGAAAATAACTTTTAAAGGCGATTTAAACGACGCGATTCGCAAAGCAGATAATCTATTAACCTGGCAAATGGAAAACGGTGGTTGGACAAAGAACTGGCCACATATCTATGAACGTCCATGGGATGGTAAGGAACCGCGTTCAGAATGGGTAGCAAATGGTGTTGAATTAGGAACGATTGATAATGATGCAACGATTAAGGAAATTCTTTTCTTAGCCGAAGTATATCGTGAAACTGGTGATAAAAAATACAAAGATAGCATTGAAAAAGGCTTTGAATTCTTGTTCCAATTACAATATGACACAGGTGGATTCGCTCAGGTTTATCCTAGACGCGGCAACTACTCTGACTATGTCACATTTAATGATGAAGCGATGATCAATGTCTTGGAAATGATGGATGATGTTGTCGAAAAGAGATATCCATTCGATTCAGATGTAATAAATGATTCTTATGGTAAAAGAATCAAACTATCCATTAAGAGTGGAATTGATTATATCTTAAAGGCACAAATCAAATTCTCTGATGGAACATTAACCGCTTGGGGTGCTCAGCACGATCCATATACGTTTGAACCACAAAAAGCACGTGCATATGAGCATGCTTCAGTTTCAGGTTCAGAATCTATTGGAATCATAAGATTCCTTATGTCTCGTCCACAAACTGACGAAATAAAGAAGTCTGTTCGATCTGCGCTAGAGTGGTTAGATGAGGTTAAACTTGAAAATACGCGATATGTAAGTGGTGATCCAAATAATGTGTATTTTGTAGAAGATTCGAATTCAACGGCATGGTACAGATTTTATGAGATTGGTACCAATCGTGGAATCTTCTCAGGCCGCGATGGCGTCATTAAGTATGACATTATGGAAATTGAAGAAGAAAGACGAAATGGCTATTCTTGGGGTGGTCACTGGGGTACGAAATTATTAAGTACCGCTGAAGAAACTGGATATTTTACAAATAATGTATATATTCAGGTTGTTGGTAGTAACTCTAAGGATCTATATGATAGACAATTAGAAGATGGTGATATCAAAGTTGTGAAAAGTCTAGAAAAACAGATAAGCCAAATTGAAAATGAAATTTTTGTTGCTAAAGATGGAACTGGAGATTATGCAACTATCCAGGCAGCAATTGACGCAATTCCTGCAAACAATACAACTCCAATCACAATTTTTATCAAAAACGGAGTCTATAAAGAAGTTGTTACTGTGCCGAATAATAAACCTTTTATTACAATGATTGGTGAAGATCCAGTAAACACAATTATTACTTTCGATAACTTTGCAGGTCGAGATAATGGTGTTGGCGGAACTCTTGGTACAAGCGGAAGTGCCAGTGTGTATTTACGCGCAAATGATTTTAGAGTAGAAAATGTAACATTCGAAAACTCTTTTGATGAAAGCTCCACAGATGTGAGCGGAAAACAAGCTGTTGCCGTATATGCTGCTGGGGAACGTCAATATTTTAAAAATGTAAGATTTATAGGAAACCAAGATACACTATATGTGCACTCTGGAACCCAATACTATAATCAAGTATATGTTGAGGGCGATGTCGATTTCATCTTCGGTGCAGCAAGAGTTGTATTTGAGGATTCTATCATTCACTCACTTAACCGTGGTTCAGACTCAAATAATGGATATATCACGGCTGCAAGTACATTAATCACGGACCAATACGGTATCTTGATTAAGGATAGTAAACTAACAAGTAATGCCCCTGCTGGGACTGTATATTTAGGCAGACCTTGGCCGGCTGGTGGCAATCCGAATGCGATTGGTAGTGTGGTCATTATGAATAGTGAACTTGGTGACCATATTAAAACAGAGGGTTGGACTTCCATGAGTGGTTTAAATCCTGAAGATGCCCGCTTGTTTGAGTATAAAAACTACGGCCCCGGTGCTGCAATCAATGAATCAAGAAGACAGCTTACAGATGAAGAGGCTGCTAACTGGACAGTACAAAATGTATTAAAAGGTTGGGATCCAACTGAGGGTGAAGATTGTGAGAAACCTGGTAATGGACCGAAGCCTGGTAAAGGCCCTAAAACAGCTGATGGTCAAAATCCTGGAAATAATCCAATACCAGGATATTGCAAACAATCCGGAAATTAAATTGTCGTGTACTTAAGCTTTCAATATAGTTTATCGGTTCACAGGAAAAGAGAGGGTCTCCCCTCTCTTTTTATCATGCAAATGCCTTATTTTCCTCTTCATTCTTAAAAAAGCTCTTCATCGCATGAAATACGTCTGCTTTTTGCTTTAAAATATAGTACCTAAATCTTTCATCCTCAATGTTCTTATAGGCTGACATAAGGGTTGAATGGCGGTTATACTGATTTACTTCTCCATAGCCAAACATATTAGAAACCTTCATTAATTCGCTCACTAACTTCACACATCTTGCATTATCTGAGGTTAAATTATCTCCGTCTGAGAAATGAAATGGATAAATATTATAACGGGCTGCTGGATACTTGTCATCAATTACTTCTAACGCTTTGCGGTACACGGATGAACAAATTGTACCCCCACTTTCACCTTTTGAGAAAAAGTCCTCTTCTGACACGACTTTAGCCTCCGTATGGTGAGCAATAAATTCGATTTCCACCGTTTCATATTTTGTACGCAGGAATCGAGTCATCCAGAAAAAGAAACTTCTTGCCATATACTTCTCCCAAATTCCCATACTTCCACTCGTATCCATCATCGCAAGCACCACAGCCTTTGAATCTGGTTTTACAATCTCATTCCACGTTTTAAACTTCAAATCCTCTCGGTAAATTGGATGGAAGCTAGGCTTCCCTGCCATCGCATTTCGTTTGTATGCCGCCATCATTGTCCGTTTCTTATCAATATTCCCCATTAAACCTGTTCGACGAATATCATTAAATTCAATGTTTTCTACAATGTTTTGATCCTGTTCTTTCCGCTTTAGATTTGGCAACTCTAATTCTTTAAATAAAGCTTCCTCAAGCTCCATTAGAGAAACTTCTGCCTCATAATAATCTTCACCGGCTTGATCACCTGCACCTTGCCCTTTTCCAGGCCCTGCCTTTCCTGCACTTTGTCCGGACCCATCTCTTGCAATAACGTCACCAACCTGGCTATCTCCATCTCCTTGGCCAACATGTTTATTTTTATCATAGTTATAACGGATTTTATATTCGTCTAAAGAACGAATCGGAATTTTAACAACATCTTTTCCGTTTGACATAATTATACTTTCTTCAGTTATCAAATCAGGTAAATTATTCTTAATTGCATCCTGTACCTTCTCTTGGTGTCTTGTTTGATCATCATGGCCTTTGCGATGGAGGGACCAATCTTCTTGGGAAATGACAAAGTTCTTTGAATTACCTTTCGACATAATCTTTCCCCTCCTAAAATTTTTTTTATTAAACCATTCACATTTTTACCTTGATCCTCATACATTATCTTGACGGTTTGTGAAAGAACTTCGTAAAACGAATAAACTGTACTAAACAAAACCTTTTTGAAATAAAAAAGAGACCAACTACTGCCTACTCTTTAGCAAAAATTAACCAATAGTAGATTACTCTATACTATGCAAGAACATTGATTTATTGACAAAAAATTTCGCAAATTGGGCGATTTGTCTTAAAAATAGACAAGTTCCTTCTGTTTATTACATACGGAGTGCATTACTATTATTCATAAATGGACAAGTTACATTTATTACGGGCAATGTACGGGATTATTAGTGGATTCCTTACTCTGATTCCTCTTCATGAGCCAGATGTATGGGGTTGGCAGGCGATTTGTTGTTCGAATTCCTCTACATAAGTGCGATGAACGGATTGGCGGTTGATTTCTCGTTCAAATTCCTCTTCATAAGCGTAATGAACGGGATTGGCGGTCAATTTATTGCCCGAATTCCTCTTCATAAGCGTAATGAACGGGATTGGCAGTTGATTTCTTGCTCGTTTTCCTCTTCATAAGCGTAATGAACGGGATTGGCGGTCGATTTATTGCCCGAATTCCTCTTCATAAGCGTAATGAACGGGATTGGCAGTTGATTTCTTGCTCGTTTTCCTCTTCATAAGTGCGATGAACGGGATTGGCTTGTTGATATCTCTCTCGAAGTCCTCTTCATAAGCCCGATGAACGGGTTTGGCGGTTGATTTCTTGCTCGTTTTCCTCTTCATAAGTGCGATGAACGGGTTTGGCGGTTGATTTCTTGCTCGTTTTCCTCTTCATAAGTGCGATGAACGGGATTGGCGATTGAAATCTCTCTCGAAGTTCTCTTCATAAGCCCGATGAACGGGATTGGCGGTCGATTTCTCGCTCGAATTTCTCTTCATAAGCGTAATGAACGGGATTGGCGGTTGATTTCTTGCTCGTTTTCCTCTTCATAAGTGCGATGAACGGGATTGGCGGTTGATATCTCTCTCGAAGTCCTCTTCATAAGCCCGATGAACGGGTTTGGCGGTTGATTTCTTGCTCGTTTTCCTCATCATAAGTGCGATGAACGGGATTGGCGGTCAATTTATTGCCCGAATTCCTCTTCATAAGCGTAATGAACGGGATTGGCGGTCAATTTATTGCCGGAATTCCTCTTCATAAGCGTAATGAACGGGATTGGCGGTCAATTTATTGCTCGTTTTCCTCTTCATAGCGTAATGAACGGGATTGGCGGTCGATTTATTGTTCGAATTCCTCTTCATAAACATAATGAACGGGATTGGCGGTCAATTTATTGCCCGTTTTCCTCTTCATAAGCGTAATGAACGGGATTGGCGGTCGATTTCTTGCTCGTTTTCCTCTTCATAAGTGCGATGAACGGGATTGGCGGTTGATTTCTTGCTCGTTTTCCTCTTCATAAGTGCGATGAACGGGATTGGCGGTCAATTTATTGCCCGAATTCCTCTTCATAAGCGTAATGAACGGGATTGGCGGTCAATTTATTGCCCGAATTCCTCTTCATAAGCGTAATGAACGGGTTTGGCGGTTGATTTCTTGCTCGTTTTCCTCTTCATAAGTGCGATGAACGGGATTGGCGGTTGAAATCTCTCTCGAAGTTCTCTTCATAAGCCCGATGAACGGGATTGGCGGTTGATTTCTCGCTCGAATTTCTCTTCATAAGTGCAATGATGGGGGTTATAAGTGGATTCCTTACTCAGACTCCTCTTCATAAGCCAATAAAAAGATACGACAATTTTGAAAAACAAGGGATTAGACCATCATGCTGGCCTAACCCCTATTTTCTAGATTATCGGTTCAATAAGCTTCCTACATAACGTAGCAGTTCATTCGCAGATGTTGAATTATAACCGTGCTCGTCAATTAATCTTGCCACAACCTCATTAACCTTCTTCAGCTGTTGCTCATCAGGTGTTTTTGTAGAAGTAGTGATTTTTACGACGTCTTTTAGGTCCGCAAATAATTTCTTTTGAATTGCCTCTCGAAGACGTTCATGTGAATTATAATCAAATCTTCTTCCTTTACGGGCATATGCAGAGATACGAATAAGGATTTCCTCTCTAAATGCCTTCTTTGCATTTTCAGAGATTCCAATCTGCTCCTCAATTGAACGCATTAGCTTTTCATCTGGGTTCATTTCTTCTCCGGTTAACGGGTCGCGAAGTTTGTTTTTATTACAGTATGCTTCAACATTATCTAGATAGTTATCCATTAATGTCTTCGCAGACTCTTCATACGAATAAACAAACGCCTTTTGGACCTCTTTCTTCGCAATTTCGTCATACTCACGTCTCGCAATTGAGATGAAGTTCAAATAGCGTTCACGATCTTCGTTCGAAATGGATGGATGATGTTCAAGGCCATCCTTTAAGGAACGCAATACATCCAATGCATTAATTGATGGGTTTTCTTTTCGGATAATCGTGGATGATATCCGGTTAATTACATAACGCGGGTCAATACCACTCATACCCTCATCTTGATATTCTTTACGAAGCTCCTCCACATCAATTGCATTGAAACCTTCTACACTTTCACCATCATACAATCTCATCTTTTTAATAATATCAATATCGCCTTTTTTAGGGGCTTTTAATCTAGTTAAAATCGTAAACATGGCTGCCACTCTAAAGGTATGTGGTGCAATATGAACATCGCGCACATCACTTTCCTTTATCATCTTTGCATAGATACGCTCTTCCTCAGAAACACGTAAATTATAAGGAACTGGCATAACAATGATACGTGAATGTAACGCTTCATTTTTCTTATTCGAAATAAAGGAACGATACTCTGTTTCGTTCGTATGTGCGACGATCAGCTCATCTGCTGAAATTAACGCAAATCTTCCCGCTTTAAAATTTCCCTCTTGTGTTAAAGATAGTAAGTGCCAGAGGAACTTTTCATCACATTTTAGCATCTCTTGGAATTCCATCATTCCACGATTCGCTTTGTTTAATTCACCATCGAATCGATAGGCACGTGGATCTGATTCTGAACCAAACTCAGCAATTGTTGAAAAATCAATACTTCCAGTTAAATCAGCAATATCCTGAGATTTAGGATCTGAAGGACTGAAAGTTCCAATCCCTACACGCTTATCCTCGGACAAGAATATCCGCTCCACTCTCACATCCTCGATCCTGCCACCGTACTCTTCCTGCAATCTCATCATATTTAGTGGAGATAAATTACCTTCAATTCGAACCCCGTACTCATCGAAGAAGTCCTCTCTCAAATGATGAGGAATAAGGTGCAGTGGGTCTTCATGCATTGGGCAGCCTTTGATTGCATAAACCGCGCCTCTTTCAGTATGTGAATATGTCTCTAATCCTCTTTTTAACATTGAAACTAATGTGGATTTACCACCACTAACAGGTCCCATCAATAATAAAATTCGCTTACGAACATCAAGTCGTTTTGCTGCTGGATGAAAATATTCTTCGACTAATCGCTCAAGTGCTTCCTCTAAACCAAATAGTTGGTGGTCGAAGAACTTATATTTGCGCTTTCCATTTTCTTCTTCAATCCCTGCATCTTTAATCATATTATATACTCTGGAATGAGCAGACTGAGCAACCCATGGCTTTTCCTTTAAAACTTCCAAATAATCAGCGAAGGTTCCTTCCCATTTCAAACGTTGTTCCTCTTCACGAAATTGTTCTATCTTTTTTAAGATATCCATTAATTAGGGGCCTCCTCCATCTTTGTTGTCTCTTGCACGGTTTAATAAAATGTATGCGAGGATGTCCTTTAACATGCTTTAATCTTACAAAATTCAACATGTCCTATTCTGAATTATAAGAAAAATCCCCTTGATATTCTTGATTGGACAAAATGAAAATAATTTAGAAAAAATATGGGGATACAATGTAAAAGGAGTTTATACAGTATATGTGCCTATTTTTATAAGGTTCGAAAATGTTTACAATTTGTCCATAGATAACATTCACACAAAATTGAAATTAGGTTATAATACACCTAGGTATCTTTTTTGAAGTTTATTTTTTGAGCTTCATACATAAAGGAGGTAAAACACATGAAATTATTGTTAATTTTAGGTGTTATTGTTACATTTTTAGCAGCTATTTTTACAGGTGGCTATGAAGATAAGCCAAGCATAAACAAAAAATAATAAAAAAATGACCTCTGCCAATGGGTAGAGGTCGTTTTTGTGTTAAGTTAGTCCAGGATAATTTTGTTGTCTTAAAGCTTCGTATACTAGAACTGCTGCGGTATTAGATAAATTTAAAGAGCGGACATTTTCTGTCATTGGCAGTCGTAGAGCCCGTTCCATATTTTTTTCGATGAGCTCCTTTGGTAGCCCAGTTGTTTCTTTACCAAATACCAAGAAATGGTCCTTTTGTATGTCACTATAATCAAAGGATGAATATTCTTTCTGTCCGAACTTTGTAATAAAATAAAATTCTCCATCCTGGTATTTATCAAAAAGCTCCTCTAAAGAATCATAATAATGAATCTTTACAAACTCCCAATAATCTAAACCAGCACGCTTAAGCATTTTGTCCTCAGTTGAAAATCCCATGGGGCGAATTAAATGTAAAGTCGTCCCTGTTGCTGCACATGTACGCGCGATGTTCCCTGTATTTGCAGGAATCTCTGGTTGGTATAATACGACGTGTAGTCCCACTTTCTTTCACCTCAATCGTTATTATACCAAAAAGAGAAAATTAGTTATTTATGATATGAAAAAACTTATATTTAATATTCGGTGTATAGGCAGTTGAATCGTAATAGGACCAATACCTCATCCTACTGTTTTGTGATTGTGCATTAACAAGTGGATTACCTGTAATATCCTTCGCCACAACGATTGTATTGTGATTAAAACGCCCATCTCCTTCAAAGTCATAGCAAATGATATCACCCAATAAAAGCTCTCTAGGCGAGGAAACTTCTTTTGCTTGAAGACCTTTTTGTGATCCACTTAAATACAATCTCAAGGCATTGGCAACAGTCCAGCTATAACTCCAATTATTATTTTGCATCCACCAACCTTTATTACGATTCGGATATCCATACATCGGTGCGCCCCCAGCACGGAGACATTGCGAAATAAAATTTGTACAATTATCTTCGAACTTTTTGTATTTGGGGTTGTAGTCATTCCACCACCGCTCCGCGTATTGAACCGCAGCAAGTCGGTTATATTTAAAATCCAGATTGCGTTCTTCTTGGGTTTCACGATCCATTACTTCATGATGGGTGTCTATTTCTTTTGGAACCTCTTCATCACTAATTAATTTATTTAATGTAAATACAGCCTTTCTTTCTTCACAGTTCTCTTCAATGTAGAGATTTTTATTCTGACGAATTAAATATTGGGAATGAACAATATAATTGAGATGGACTTTTCCATCCACTTCATTTTTACTGATGATTTGGCCGTTTGTATTGCATTTAACGATTTCTGCAGAACGTTTATCTAAAAGCTCTTTTTTCCTCTGAATAAACTCAAGATCCTTTACTGGTAAACTAACAGAAGGAACACTTCTTCGATTCCCAACTAGTAATTGTGCCTTAGCCTCAATTACTTTTGCTAAAGTCGACTTCAACTTCCGACACCACCTTCAGGTTGTGATATTACACCATATGTAGTAATTCGGGAAAATATTTTATTGTTTGTGAACTAGACTTGAGTTTAGGATTTGTATTTTTAATATTAGCGTTTTTAAAGGTAGGGAGTGTTTTAGTATTTCATCATCAATCTTTTTTGGTAGACCTTATACTATTTTCCATATTCATAGGAACTCTGACTAGGGCTGCACTCGCTTCTTCTGTCAGAATCAACCCTACATTCGGACTCTGACTTTGGGGTTACTCGCCTCTCCTATCAGAATCAGCTCCTCTTTCGGACACTGACTTTTTTTCTCAAACCTTCTGTCAAAATCACCTCATCATTCGGACAACTATCAGTACCATAAAGGTCTTAGTGTTCAAATCATGCATAATCCCAAAAAATTGCGCCACTAATACAAAAAAGGATGCGTCATCGCATCCTTTTAGTTGATTAACATATTCAAACCCTTTTCAATTTCTTGCAGAACTTGCTCGTCCTTTTCTTTCAGACTTGCTTCTTTTAAAATTTCAATTGCACTTTCGTCACCTATTTTGCCTAAAGCCCATGCAGCAGTACCACGCAGTACTGGTCTTGGATCATCCTTTAGGACTTTTGTTAATTCAGGAATCGCACTAGTATCCTTGAAGTGGCTAAGTGCAATTATCGCATTTCGTTGGATTGGTTTTTTCCCTCTCCAAGACCCCGACAGTGATCCGAATGTTTCCTTAAAATCACGATTACTAATTGATAAAATCGGTTTTAGCAATGGCTTAACAACCTCGGGCTCCGGTTTCATTTTCTCGTGAAAATGAAAATCAATTCCTTTATTTTTCGGGCAAGCTGTCTGACAGGAATCACAGCCATACAGTCGATTTCCAATTTTGGTACGAAACTCGTCCGGTAAAAAGTCTTTTGTTTGCGTTAAGAAGCTAACACATTTTTGTGCATTGATTTGTCCCCCCTGCACCAAAGCACCGGTTGGACAAGCATCAAGACATGCTCGACATGAACCACATTGATCCTCAATTGGCGAATCAGGTACGAAAGGGATATTCGTAACCATTTCCCCTAAATATACATACGATCCGAATTCTGGTGTAATAATGGCACAGTTTTTTCCACTCCAACCGATACCTGCTCTTTCAGCTACTGCACGATCCGATAATTCACCTGTATCAACCATTGATTGAAGTTTAGCATCAGGTAACATTTCTATGATAAACGCCTCAAGCTTTTGTAGCCTGTCCCGTAATATATGGTGGTAATCCTCTCCCCAGGAAGCACGTGCAAACAAACCTCGACGTTCATTTCGTGTGCTCCTTGGTGCATCCTTTAGCTTTGATGGATAAGCAAGTGCTATTGCAATGATAGACTTCGCACCAGGTAAAAGGAGCTCTGGATTTGTTCTTTTTTCAATATCTTTTGGTTCAAATCCCGATTGATAGCCTAATTCCTGTTGCCGTAATAATCTAGATTTTAATTCTTCAAATGGCGAAGCACTCGCAAAGCCAATTTTATCAATTCCAATCGTTTTACTATAATCAATGATTTTTTGTTGAAGTTGTATAGTGTCCAAGTCTTGGAACCTCCCTTCTTAGGACTTGTAAGCCGTTCTATTTATTTAATTACTAGGATTTATGGTACACTATTTACAATAATTTTTGGAGGGATAAATGATGGAAATTAAGATTTCGCCACATTTAAAGGAACTTGTTCCTAATTTTAAAGTAGGAATTATACAATACGATCATATCGAAGTTGGCGATTCTCCACAAATGATTCGTGGCAGACTACAGACCTTTCAAGAATCGCTCTTTTTTGATTTAGAAGACAAGCATGTTACAGATTTTCAAGGAATCGCTGAGTGGAGAGATATTTTTAAACAAGTTGGTACAGATCCCAATCGATATCGTCCGTCTGTTGAGGCAATCTATCGTCGGATACAAAAGCAAAACTATTTGAACTCAATACACTCCGCTGCTGACTTAAACAATTTCTTTTCGATGCAGTATGAAATACCAATAGGGATTTATGATACAAATAAAATTAACGGTGATATTGAAATTCGTGTGGGACAACTAGGTGATGAGTATTTAGGAATTAATGGTAGAACCATTTCGATGGAGGATAAAATTTTATCCAGTGATGAGACGGGAGCCTTTGGAAGCCCTTTTGTCGATTCCGAAAGAACCGCTGTAACAACTGAAACCAAACATGCCATTCAAATTGTGTATTTGAAGCCATCTTTACAAAATCAAAGCTGTGAAAAACTACTGACTTCTCTTGGTGCGATGTTCACACAAGTACATGGTGGCTCGGCTAAATCCTTTTTAGTTCTGTAAAATCTTTATAAAATAAAAAAACGCAACACCTCGTTTATCTAAGAAACGAAACACTGCGTTATATATGTATTGGAGCGGGTGATGAGAATCGAACTCACGACATCAGCTTGGAAGGCTGAGGTTTTACCATTAAACTACACCCGCACATAGATATTAATTATATGAAGTTTTCAGTACGACTTTCGGGCCTTACATGCCTCTTCCTCTGCAAGAATATTCAAGATGTAAATGCGTCGAGGCAACTCGCAGCAAGTACATTGAAGCTTTGCTCGTGGCTGAGGTTTTACCATTAGACTATACCCGCATATAAAATTTATATGAAGTTCATTAATTAATTATGTGATTATTATAACAAGTTTGTAAATGAAGTGCAATAGGTTTTGTAACTTTTTGTCGAAGTTTTTTTATCGGCTGACTACTTGATTTATTATACATACCTCATCATTATTTTGCAATAGTAATATTAAAAATATATTCACGTTACTTACATAATTAATACAAAACATCATAAAATTAACCTTTATCAATATAATAATCGTTCTAAGGGACTGCCTGATTTCTTCATGGCAGCCCTTTCTCTTTTCATAAATTTGTTTTGACTTTATAGATTATTAGGAGTAGATTCATATATATATTCAAATAATCAGATATTCTATTATTCAGAAGGAAGGATAAAAATGCTACATAGGTGGGCTTTTTCAGGGAGATTTAAAGGGTATTCGGTTCATTCTTTTCAAAAGGATCTTATTTCTGGCGTCGTTGTTGGGATTATAGCAATTCCTCTTGGAATGGCATTCGCGATTGCTTCAGGCGTCAAACCAGAATATGGGATTTACACGACCATCATCGCGGGTATTCTTATTTCACTCTTTGGAGGCTCCAAATACCAAATCGGTGGACCGACTGGTGCTTTTATTCCGATTCTATTTGGGATTGTTGCAACTTATGGATTTGAAAATTTATTAATTGCTGGTTTTATGGCGGGTGTTCTTCTATTCTTAATGGGTCTTTTTAAACTTGGGTCTTTAATCAAATTTATTCCACGACCTGTTACTATTGGATTTACATCAGGAATTGCAATTATTATTTTTGTTGGGCAGGTACCAAATTTTCTTGGTCTTGATAAGATTGAGAAACATGAACTATTTATAGATAATATGAGAGAGATTATATTTCATATTCGAGAGATTAATATTTATAGCATTCTAACGGCTACGATTTGTTTAGTTGTACTGCTGTTAACTCCAAAGTTCTTTCCGAAAGTACCCGGTTCATTAATCGCTTTGCTTATTTCTACTGGTATCGCGACTATTTTTTACCCAACTCAAGTTGCTACGATTGGGTCAACATTTGGGGATATTCCTAGCAAACTACCAAGCTTTCAATTTCCTGAGATCACATTTGAACGAATTAAACAGTTGATTCAACCGGCATTTGTGATTGCAATGTTAGGAGCAATTGAATCTCTTCTTTCTGCTGTTGTTGCAGACGGTATGACAAATAGTAAACATAATAGTAACCGTGAATTAGTTGGACAGGGAATTGCTAATATGGTTACCCCTTTATTTGGTGGGATTCCAGCAACTGGTGCCATTGCAAGAACGGCAACCAACATTAAAACAGGCGCTGTTTCACCTTTTTCTGGTGTTATACATGGTGTCGTTGTTTTGCTTGTCTTACTTTTATTTGCACCGTATGCTTCAAAAATTCCTTTAGCAAGTATGGCCCCAATTATTATGCTAGTTGCTTGGAACATGAGTGAGCGCCGTGTTTTTTATCATGTGTTACAAACAAAAACGGAAGATTCTCTTGTACTTGTTGTCACCTTTCTACTCACCGTCTTTATGAATCTAACTGTTGCGGTGGAGGTAGGACTCATTTTAGCAGTTGTACTTTTTACTAAGCGAATGAGTGATATAATAGTAACGGAAAAAGCTTTACCAAACCCAGAATCTAAACATGAAAAAGTAGATAGTCGTGTTGTGACTGATTCTCATGATTGTCCGCAAATAAGTATTTATAATGTGGAAGGTCCTCTGTTTTTCGGGGCTGCTCAGGCTTTTGAACAACAGATTATGAGTTCAATCAATTACAAACCAAAGGTTCTTCTCCTACGTTTAAGTAGGGTACCTTTCATGGATACAACAGGAGAAGGGCGATTAGCTAGTATTGTTCAGGACTTTTCAAAGCAAGGTATTGTTTTAATCTCAGGGATCAAACCACAACCAAAAAGCGTTCTTCATAAAACCGGGTTATATGAGGTAATCGGTGAGGAAAACTTTTTTGAACATACAGGTGATGCCATTGATTATGCCCTTACCCAGATTAACAACAATAAATGTTTGGGTTGCAGACACTTTGCTTTTAAAGAATGTCAGGCTCTCTCCGGAGTCCACGAGAAAGTAGTGAAAAACAGAGGTATTTCTATGAGTTAATGTAGAAAGTGAGGTAAGGTAGTGAATTTAGAAATGCAACAATTCAAGGCTGACTTTTTTAAAGCTCTCGCACATCCATTGAGGATTCGTATCCTAGAGCTTCTTGCTGAGGGGGATAAAAATGTGAATGAAATTCAAACCCTTATTGGAAGTGAAGGGTCAGCCGTGTCCCAGCAATTAACCGTACTCCGTGCTAAAAATATTGTCTATGGAACGAAAGACGGTAATCGTGTTATATACTCACTAAGAGACCCAATGATTGTCGAACTTCTCTCGGTGGCAAAACAAATTTTTAATAATCATCTTGTAAATACCATTTCCCTACTTGATAAAATCGGGGAAAATGAAAACTAATAGAAAACGGCTAAAATGATTGAAACCATTTTAGCCGTTTTATTCGTTTACTTTACTAGTGGGAAGCCGAATCCTGAAGCAATGTCATCACCATTTCCGGCATATTGACCAGCAGTGATATCGTTACTTTTTGCACGATTTTGCATCTCAGTTCTTAATTGCAGGTTAGTCATACTTGGATTTTCTGACCATATTTTTGCTGCTAAACCTGAAATATGAGGTGTTGCCATTGATGTACCGCTGATTGTGTTGTACGTACCGTCACTCCAAGTTGATTCAATAGCACGACCTGGTGCTGACAGCTCAACATCTCCTTCTCCAATCACATAATCACCATCTGTTGTTGGATTTCCTCTAGAAGAAAAATCGGCAACACGGTAAGAACCATTCTGCAACACATTTTCTAATGCCGCTACAGCAATTGCATTATGAAGTCCACCAGGGTATTCAATAGTATTAGGGGCTGGACCGCTATTGCCAGATGCTGCGACGACTAATGCTCCATTATTGAATGCATACGTAACAGCATCAGCAATTAATGAGCTTTTCCCGCTCGATCCTAATGACATTGAAATAATGACCTTGACTCCTTTTTGCTTCCCTTCATCGGCTGCATGGCGTATGGCTGCAGCGATATCATCTGCATATCCGGAGCCACTATTTCCTAATACTCGATATGCCCACAGCTTTGCATCAGGTGCAACTCCATATATTCCATTTCCACTACCCCCATTGGCTAATACGGTTCCGGCAACATGTGTTCCGTGGCCATTTTTATCGTTACACGACCCATCAATTATTGGAGATTTTCTTTGGCTGAAATCCTTGCATTGCTCCACATTGGCTTGTAAATCAGGATGATTAATATTTGTACCCGTATCCAATACAGCTACTCTAATATTGTCTCCACCATCCGTCACGGAGATAAACGGATCATTATATATTGCTTCGATTCCCCATGGGGTGCGGTCGGAAGGTACTGCTTCTCCACCAGCTTTTGGTTTTGCAGTAATTGAAACCTGATCAACAAGCTCTATCTTTAAATTTTTATTTTTTAATAAGGCTTTGTACTGTTTTTCATTGACCGTTGTTGAAAAGCCTTTTGATTCAAAATCCCATCGTGCACCATAAGTAGTTTTTAGTTCGGATTTATCATTTTTATTGAGTGGTTGAATTAATACGCGTAAATCATTGTTTGAGGACTCGTTCTGTTCAGGAGCGGCAAACACTCCGCTGGCTAAAAGAGAATAAAACATAATCGCGATAAGAAAAACTGACAGTAGCTTTGAAATTGATTTCAAAAACATCCCTCATTTCTATAATATGTAGATAATGGATGGAATCAGTTTCAATAATCTTGGGTTAATTTGAAGTTGGATAACTAGAAGGTAAATTGGCAGGAAAGAAGAACAAATTTTTAACTTTTCACCACCTTTTATTTTTTGAATATTCCGCCTATTCATTATAATAGAAGAACCTACTTTCTTCATTGGTTCAAAAGAACGTTTTTATATAGAAGTGACAGGGAAAATATGACTAATTAAAAAAGGCTAGCTCATAATGAACTAACCATTAATCTGGTAAAAATTCCTCACCAAAATTATTGATGATAAATCTTCTTTCTTCAGCTTCATTCATTAAACCATACGCTTTTCCTATCGTTCCGTTTTGGTAGTCCCAAAAATAATTATGATCATCATCTGCTCGACTGAAATCACCATTTTTCCAGCGTTCAGCAATGGCTAAGAGCTGTTCTTTTCTAGAAAAATCGCTTTTGGAAATGATATCATAAATCTCATGGATGGTATCGGGAATCATCGGTGTTGCACCCCATTTATCTTCGGCTTTCACCTTTTGATGGGTCATATGATGCATCACTTTGATAACTTCATGTTCATCTGGTGTTTGGCTTAATTTCAAATCATATGTGATGCCACCAATTTTCTTAGTCTGCTCTTTAAAATCATTCGCATTACTGGATTCCTGCTTCGATGAAGAGACTACTTTTTGATTATCAGCACTGTCGAACACATTAAAAACACTGAACATCAAACCTACTGAAACCGCTATTAAAAGCACAAAACCTATTATCCAATATTTCATCATTTCCCCCTCTAAAAGCACCATATTCTTACTTTTAAGTATTATGTATCCATTTCTCATATTAGCATAAAATAAATGGTTAAATAGCGTTATTTTCTTAAGTGACGTATCTTAAGGATAAAATTAGGTAAAAATACCTACAAACAAGTCGGAGGTTTATTTTATTGAGTTTGGGATTATGGGCCTATCTAGTATTATTTCTTTTAGGATTAGCGATTTTAGCAATTGTATATTGGAAAGTTAGGTCGGGTCGTCTTTTTATTCTTTATTTTACCGTCACTGGTACCACTCTTTTATTTGATTACTTCGTCTATCTTTGGGGAAAAGCTTATGTTTATAAATTAGGTGTGTTAAACAATGAATTAGATTCACATTTAGGTGCAATGGTTAATGGCCTTGTGCTCCCTGCGTTTGCAGCTTTATTTGTCGTTTTGAGGTGTAGGTGGTATTGGAGCATTCCGTTAGCTTTATTTTTCACCTTAATTGAACTCATTTTTACTAGATGGGGAATTTTTGAAACTAATTGGTGGAGCCCCTGGTATACTGTTGTTGGTTTAGTTATTTATTTTCCTATTGCAAGACTGTGGTGGGTACATTTAAAAAAGAAATGGATTCACTTTGGAACGTTACTTTTATCATTTTATGGTATATTTATACCCTTACATTATCTGCTCCATGCAGTTATTGGCATAAGAACCTACCATATTGAATGGCTGGAGCAAATACATCGAGGTAGTTCTGCCATAACAACGGTAACGAGTCTTATTTTTGCTTTTTTACTTACTTATTTAAGTGTAGTTAATGCAAGGAATGGCTGGTATCTTATTATGATTGTTTCATATATTGCTTACGATATAGTTTTGAAAACGACCGGTGTTTTCAAGGCTAAACATACGATTCTAGATTATCCATTAAGCTTTCTCTCCTTCTTCCTCGGATATCTTTTTGTTAGGTATGCAGATCGAAAAATAAAAAACCTTAAAAAGGATACCTAGTCTGGGATTTGATACAATAGATAAAAAGGCTAGGAGGAGAAAAAGTTGGATCAATTCATGAAAAGGGCAGTTAATCTAGCCTTACAAAATGTAAATGAAGGTGGACAGCCTTTTGGTGCAGTTCTTGTAAAGGATAATGAGATAGTATCTGAAGGTGTAAATGAATTGCATAAAGTACATGATGTCAGCGGACATGCCGAATTGCTTGCCATTCGTCGTGCACAAGAAAAATTACAAACGAATGACCTTTCTGGCTTTACCATGTATGCTAGTGGTGAGCCCTGTCCGATGTGTTTGACGGCAATATACTTTGCAGGTATTGAAAATATTTATTTTTGTCAATCAGTTGCTGAAGCTGTAGAGGTAGGATTAGGGAAGTCTACGTTTATTTATAATGAATTAAAGAAAAAGAGAGAAGAACGCACTCTCCAAATGACACAGATGAAATTATTGGAGGGGCAAGAAAACCCCATGTTACATTGGAAGCAAAAATGATAAATTAAGATTATGCCTGTCCCCGAATTATAGTGGCAAACAGGCATACTATTTTTAAAGTTTTTTAGTTAAACATATAATCCGATTCGCTTCTTGAAACCCATTACTTAAATGAAAATTCAAGCTTATATTATTCTCAAGTTCCACATCGCTTGCAAATTCTTTACACCCTTTACTCTTCGCCCATTTCTCACAAGCAGATAATAGCTGTTTCGCAACTCCTATCCTCCTGTATTCTTCCTTTACAAAAATACCTTCAAGATATCCTACCGGGCTGCTTTCGGTTCCCTCAACATAGTCCATTCGTAATTGGCATTGAGCAAAACCTATTGTATCATTCTCTGATTTAGCTAAATAAATGATCGCCTTTTGGTCCAGAATCAGCTCAGAAAACTCACTAGTAAGTTCACTTTCTACATTATCTGGCCATAACCGTAATGCAAGTTTCGTAATTGCTTTTACATCATTATTAATAGCCTTTACTATTTCCATAAATTCCTCCTAAAATAGTTTCTACTATCTTGAACGTCGGCTATAATCGCGTTCGATTTCTTCCTTCCAGCTTCGGTCTATTTTCTTCCCGCTGCGCAGATTTGTGACAGCCTCACTTACCATTTGATAATTCAATTGTGTCCCTTGTTCATCAGCATGGTAGTCAACGGCAAAATCCTCATCAATTCCAAATTGCGCAGCTGTTGATACGGCATCAATATTCGCACCTAAGAACATGAATTCCCATCCATATTTCTCTTTTTGGTTTTGAACCATTTTTTTAATTTTTTCTGCTGTAAATTCACGGCTTGCATTTTCCATTCCATCTGTTGTAATTACGAATAGTACTTTTTCAGCTCGTTCATTATGACTCGTGTGTTTTTGTACATTGTTTATTTTTTGGATCGTAAAACCGATTGCATCTAATAATGCAGTGGTACCACTAACCGCGTAATCTTTTTCGGTGATTGGTGAAATTCCTTTCACATTAATTCGGTCATGCAATATATCATAATGGTGATTAAATAGAACGGTTGTGACAATTGCTTCCCCTTCCGCTTTCTTTTGCTTCTTTAGCATTGAGTTGTAACCACCAATTGTATCGGCTTCAAGTCCTGCCATGGATCCACTCTTATCTAAAATAAACACTAATTCTGTTTTCATCTGTTATCCTCCGTTCAAATTTGATTACATTGTAAGGATAACAAGATTAAAAACAGTGCAGGTCGCTTCAAAAGCGACATTTTTTATGCACCTAATAACGGTTGGTCGAACATAAATAAAGCTTCATTGATTTCATGAATATTATATTTTGCTTGTTTAATAAAAAATTCAATAATAATGTCAAATTTGCTGCTATGGGTCAATGTGTAACCAGCAGCGGACAATAAATGAATGGTTTCTTCAACATCCAATTGTAATGCAATCGCAAAGGCAATCGCTGTTTTCTTTTTAGGGGTGTAACCAGCATCTTTACGAATTTTGGAGAACAATCGACGATCAATATTTGCACGCTTATACGTTTGGGCATCAGTCAATCCTCTTTCATCGATTAAACGAAGAAGTCTTTCAGAAAATGATTCATCTAATTGCTTGACGATATCAGCTAAACTGCTATCGACCTGAAGGCTTTCCTCGATTTCGTAGAGTTCGAGTTCGTCCGTTTCCTCCATTGGTTCAGCATGATAGTGTTCAATATTTCTAGCACGGCTAAATGTCGTTTCTATTTCATCTACATAATATTCGTCTATATACTGATTTATGGAAGCAAACAACTTTTTACTAACACCAAATGATGCTTTATCAAAAACGACGAGATAGACAACCATCTCGTGGTCCATCAAAAATGAGCTAATCGTCGATACCGCGATTTGCAGAGCCTCCTCCTTTGGGTAACCATAGATGCCTGTTGATATCAGTGGAAATGCGACGGATTTGCATTTATGCTGATAAGCAAGTTCCAATGATTGTATATAAGAGGACTGTAAGAGCTTTGCCTCGTTCTTAGAACCCCCCTGCCAAATCGGACCAGGAGTATGGATGATATATTTTGCAGGCAGCATAAAAGCATCAGTGATAACTGCATTTCCTACCGGGCAGTTACCAATTTCATCACAAGCAGTTTGGAGTTCTTCAGCACCAGCAGCACGAAATATCGCACCACACACACCCCCACCCATCTTCAGCTCTGTGTTCGCGGCATTCACTATCGCATCAACTTTCATCCTCGTAATATCATTCCGAACAATCTCCAAAGGCATGAGTATCTGCTCCTTTCTCTTGGAAACCGGTTTGTGGGTCACGGGGACAGGTCCATTGTCCCAATAAATAAAAAATGGGACGAGGTACCTGTCCCTCTGTCCCATTATTTTACTATAAATGTTATTCCTTAGGCAGTAGTTGTATTTCCATTGGCTCTGCGTCTTTGCTATCAAATTCTATGACGGTTTTTCCATTGGTAGCGGATATGATACGAATTCGGGCATCGGTTGTTCCTAACTGCCATTCACCTTCAATCGTTATCCTCATTTGCTTCATCTTACTTTCGGAATGGCGCCAAGTCCGTGAATAAATACTTACTTCTTTTTGAACGCCATTTTCATCATATTGATCCTCTTCAATCCCTTCATAGAGACGTAGGTCGGTATCAACAGCACTTAAGATGAGCTTCTCACCTTCCATTTTTGTCATTACCATGGATGGAGTATCAACAGCTTTCACCATTCCATGCTCAACAGCATGATTAACCTCAAATAACGCATATCCAGTGATTCCAGTTGCTTGATCATGTACAATATGTGCATTCCGGTCTTGTTGTAGAACATGATAAGGAGCTAGATCAGCGTTTTCCATGGCCTCAGCAAATGCCTTCATTTCCTCAACTTTTGTTTTAACCAGTACAGCATATTGATATTTTCCATCTTTAGGAGCATGACCATGGTCAATCCATGCTGTTGAAAAGGATCCTGATGTATCTGAACCATCTTTTTGATCCTTAGACCGCTGTTCAGATCGACTAACTGCAAGTGTTTGTCCTGCAGGTACATAGAATCCATTATCCTTATTATCGATTAACCATGCATTATCTGAAAGTGTAAGATTATCTCTGTAAGGGAAATCTGTAATCTCCCCAGTTGATGACATCCAGACTGGTTCATTATCTGCTTTCATATGATTTTGGAATAGCGTCGTTTCTGTCGGATACTCACTATTCTCATTCTCAATGTCAGATCCAAGTGCAACAATCCGATTGTCAAAGAAGAAATAAGATTTTCGTGCACGATGAGTCCCCTCATATTTTGGATGCTCATGGAGCTTCATCGCAAACATACCGTTTTGCCCTTGTAAACTAAGGCTCCCCGAATACGTTTCGTCAGATAACAACATTTCCTCAACCCCACTAAATTTGTCAACGTTTCGTACATCTGAACGTAATTTATCAAGTGGCAAATGAATCGTTGTTGTTCCAGGCCAACGATTCCAATCCCAACCTTCTTGGACATAACCGCTATCCTTATGATTATATGAACCCATTATTTGCATTTGCCCATAAGACATATAACGGCCATATAGATTGGCGTTTTGATAGGTTTCATTCCCCCATAAATAACGACTATAGCCTTTAACCCCTACAAGCCAATCATCTCGTCTGTGGATACCAAGATTCGCATAGTTCATCGACCAATATCCATTTGGATCTGCCTCTGCTGAAACTCCTACCTTCTTGAACTCACGTACCGTAGCATCCTCCTTATCAGAAAGTCTCAAATATGCAGCAGCAACCTCTCGATCAATTTCCTCTTTTCCATCAGGTGTTCCTGCTAATGCCATATATCTATAAGGCGGCAAGACCAAGCCTTGGGTACCAGTTGGGTGACGTCCCGCAACGCTAATTAGCCATTGTGTTTTATTCGAATATAAGCGCATCGACAGCAAAGCCTTTTTCAGTGTCTCATGAGCATCTTCTGCAACTCTAAAAGGAGAATTTGAAAGAACATACATGATTGGAGTAACACCTTTGAAAGCATCATTCGCATATGCAGGATAATGATTCGCATGATGAAAAGCAGAGCCATCCTTCTTAAATGCAGCATCTAACCCTTTCGCAGGTCGAAGTCCTTGAGATAGCCAAGCTGAAAAACTCTCCATATCTCGTATCTTCTCCACAGTATCCTCTTGAACTAGAATACTAGCAAGCATACCATTCAGGGTTGTGTTTAAGATATCAATATTCCCTACCACTTCTTCCTCGGGAGTATATATTTTTCCTGCACCACTTAACCAAAATAATGCTTTTTGGGTTCGGTCTAATCGCTCAGCTTCACGTAACACGTCACGCATGAGAAAAGCGGAAGTATAGAATCCACGAATATTATAACCAAGGTGATGCATAGTTCCCTGTGAACTGCCATCGTTCCAGCCTTGATCTGCTAAATGATCTACTAAATCGATATACATTGTCTTTAGTTCACTTTTTTGATTATCGTCCTCTGTAGAGAGGTACGCATTCGCTACTACTTGCATAAAATCAGTGTATTTTCTAAGGTCAATTGTATTGTTTAAGTTTTTGAAGTCCTCTTTTAATGGTGCAGGAATTTGGTCAAAATGCGGCATAAACAAGGAGCCCCCACTGATACCTCCTTCATCGCTTCGTTTGATGCCGAATGTGGCAAATTCACCACGAATATCATTTAGTAGTGACTCTGTTACTTTTTGCTTTTTAAAAACTAGTTCTGTAAACTTCTCATCAATTGCTCGAATACCTGCTATTGCAGAATCAGAAACTTCCGATTGAGGTTCTGGTGGTGTTAATCTCGAATAGTGCAGCAAGCCGAGCCAGTGACTATTTGCGGCTTCCATAACAGTTGGATTCACAAACGGTACTTGCCGGTCTGGTGTGTGATGACGTGGGTCAAGAGGTGTGGAAAGCATCATGGAGTCAAAATATAATGTGCCTGATGTAGATTCTGGTGCAACAATCGTCATCCGATTCATTTGAGGATGTGGCGTCCCTTCCATATCACGTTCAAAGGAAACCCAAGCAGTACGCCAGCCTGTAAAATTTAGATCCATTTCAAACCAGCTATCCACTTTATTTCCTCTGCCAAATTGGAAGGTGGCTACATCATTAACGGGTTTTTCATTATAGACCCAGACAACAAAGGTATCGATCGATTGGTCCTGATTATTTTCAACATACGGTTTAAAGTTAATTTTTTCTTTTACTGTGAGTCTTGAACCATTCTGAAATTTCCATTTCAATGCCTGACGTCCATCCTTCGAATGCTCATCTGTGGTTTCAAGTGTTCCCTCTTTGGAAGTAAAGGTCTTAGGGACACCATCTTCGAACAAAAATAATGGAATCCCGAGTGCTTTAGCATCCTGTTCCATCTGGTAAGCCCTTTTTACTATATCCTCTTGTTTTGATTCCTCCTGAATCACTTCGGCATGTGCCTTTGAAGCCTGTGGTTGTGTCCCAATGACGACAAGTGGCATCGCCAAAGTAGCTGTTAACGATAACGCGATGATTTTTTTCCCATACCCTCCCTTTGATAAGGTAGGTGCTGTTAGCTTGTCTATTTCTCGCAGAAACTGTCCCTGGTGGTCATTCTTTGATTTCTTCACCTTTACTCTCCCCTTTCAATGCTAATGTGTAAAACGCTTACATTCATTAATGTTAATTAAAAAAGAAAATAAAAAAAGGTGAAAAGATTATACCCCCGCCAAAAAGAATAGGTATATATTCCTGAAATGATAAAAAAAACAAGGACAAGGAATCCCAACCTATGGAATGGGCTCCCTGTCCTATTAATAGATTTCTTTTTCAAAGCTATCTCCGTTACTATATTCGACTTTCATTACTAGTCTGATATTTTCATATTGTTCAACTTGATGGATGTTGAAAAAATGTTCACTATAATCTGGTGAGTCTTCTTTGACCATTTGCAATTCTTCTTCTCCAATTAAGGTATCTCCCTTATATTTTAAAAGGGTTGCTTTTTCTACATATACAGATTTTTCATCAATCTGATAATTAATTAACGTAATATCTAATTTTGATTTAAAAATATGAACATCTGTCTGGATAATTCCGTAATAACTCGTTCTCAAATCCCCTAAAAATTCATTCTGAATCACGCTACTTTTTACCAAATCATCATCATAAGAAACCGTTACATAAAAATGAATCATATCATTCCCATCAATAGCTTCTTTTTCTGATGCCTCTTCACTGTGATAGGAATCTGAAGTAATCAGTCCAACATGCCATTGCGGCTCTTTATCAAATCTAAATGGTACTTTTACCTGAAAAAGACCATTTTGCATTTCATTTGCAGGGAGAGCTTTATATTCCTCACTCTCACTAAAGGTGTAATGAAACACAACGTCTGAATTTTTTTGTAACTCCTTGACCTGCCAATTAAAAATTGCATTCGCTTGGCCATTTGTTACTGCGTTGTTATCAATCTCCATCGTAACCGTACTAATCCAGCTCTGTTCATTCTTAAATTCTTCTAAAGCACTGTACACCTGACTTGCCTGCCCATCAATACTAGAGATAATATCATGTTGAAAGTTCGAAAAATTGCTTACCTGCCCCTCAAGCTGATTCACTTTCGATACTAATGTAAAATTTAACACCAAACTCCCCACCAAAGCCAGCACCACAAAAATCCTAAAATTTCGCTCGATCCCCATCATCTCCCCATAAAAAATAGAAACTTCCGCATAATAACATCATATTCTCCTTACATTAAATATAACAAAATTCTGGGACACAGGGACAGGTCCCTTGTCCCACTGCAAATAAAAAAGGGACTGGAGAACCCCCGTCCCAAAAGAGGGTAAAAATGAGAATTCGTTTTGGTTATGTGGCAAATGCATTAGGTTTATGGGATTCAAGTCCTTCTAAATCATTAACTTTCACACGGTATGCAGCACTTCCTAAAGATGAACGTATGGATAAGCTAAAATTTGTGACCGCACAGAATTTACTCCATACAAAGAGGATTCTGCATTATAATATCGCACATGAAATTGAGGTTTACCGGCTTTCAAGCTCACTTGTCCCCTTGGCCACCCATCCTGAGGTCTTGTGGGATTTCATCACTCCCTTTAAGAATGAATGGGACGAGCTTGGGCGCCTTATCCAACAATTTAATATGAGGGTGAGCTTTCACCCGAATCAGTTCACCCTTTTTACAAGTCCAAGAGATGAAGTCACGACGAACGCTGTAAGCGATATGGAATTCCATTTCAAGATGCTTAAAGCATTAGATGCGCTTGATAAAGGAGTTCTTAATATACATATTGGTGGTGCATATGGTGATAAGGAAACATCATTATCACGTTTTCATCAAAACCTTAAACAACTACCAAATGAAATTAAAAAACAAATGACACTTGAAAATGATGATAAAACCTATGATGTAGAAGAAACACTGATTACCTGTGAAAAAGAAAACATTCCAATGGTCCTCGATTACCATCACTATATGGCAAATATAGGAGACGTCGACCTCTCTCTTTATTTGGAACGTATTTTCAATACTTGGAATGACAGGCCGACTGTACCAAAAGTGCATATTTCATCACCCAAATCAGATAATGCCTACCGTTCACACGCTGATTTTGTGTCATTAGACTTTGTCATGCCTTTTTTAATAATGGCTAAGGAACTTGATGAAGATTTCGATATCATGATCGAAGCGAAGCAAAAAAACCTTGCCATGCACAAACTTGTTGAAGAAATATCGAAAATTAGAGGAGTAAAGCGAACATCTAGTTCAACTGTGGAGTGGTAGGGACAAACAGCCCCTTGTCTCACTTGTAAACATGAAGAAATATGTGAGGTGAATGATTGTGACAAAGGTACGTCTTGGCTACGTGGCAATGAGTACAGAACTTAAGAATGCTTCCCCTTCAAAAACAATGACATATGCCCAATTTCAAAAAATAGAGGACAGAGAGGCTGCGATTCGCAAATTGGAGCGGATTGCCCTTTCCAATTTACATAATACACTTAGACTACTAAAGCATAATGTGGCATCTGACATTCATTTTTACCGGCTTACCTCTCGACTCATTCCTTTAGCCAATCATGAAGAACTGCTTGATTGGAATTATATGAAACCATTAAAGGCAAGTCTACGAGAAATAGGAGATTTTGTAAAAGAACATGATATCCGGGTGGATTTTCATCCAGATCACTTTGTTCTGATTAATTCTCCTCAAGTGGACATTCTTAAAAATTCAGTGCGCACCCTAAAGCTCCACTATCTTCTCTTAAGGGCTATGAGGCTAGATCCCACTCATCGTTGTGTTATGCATGTCGGAGGCAATTATAAAGAAACCGATGTTTCGCTTGAACGTTTTGTTACCAATTGGATGGAGGTTCCGGCAAAAATTCAAAAGATGATTATGCTCGAAAATGATGATACATCATTTACTCTAGAAGATACCCTATACTTATGTGAAAAACTAAATATTCCACTTGTTTTTGATTATCATCATCATCTTGCCCACCATGAGAATCCTAATTGGAAAATGCATTGGGATAGGATTGTGCAAACATGGAAGCATTCACCGCTCCCAATCAAAATGCATATTTCAAGTCCAAAAAGCAAGGAAGCGTTTCGTCATCATTCAGATTTCGTCGATATTGAGATGTTCTTTACATTTTTAAAAGAAATTAAAGGGAGTGTTCCACAAATCGACTGCATGATCGAAGCAAAGAAAAAAGACGCTGCACTCTTTCAACTAATAGAAGAAATCAAAACGAGGGATGACATAGAAATAATCGACGGCTCTTCCTTCTATTTAAAATAATTGGGACACAGGGACAGGTCCCTTGTCCCAAAATAAAAATGGGACAGGTAACCTGTCCCTTTCCCATTAGGATACTAAGTCTCTCATGGAATTATATATGCGTTCTACTACTTCAACACCAGCTTGTTCCCATCTGCTTTTATCGGATATACGCCCATCCTTATCAAGCGGCTCTTGGAATTGATCAAGTCCAGTTGTTGCAGTGACAAATGAGTTTTCATCATGGTCAAGACCAAAATTCACAATATGCTTTATGACATATGGTGTTCCAAATTGAATTTGGGCACTCGAATGATCCAGCATCCCTTCCACAACGAAAAAAGGAACCCGTAAATAAATCGTTTCTCCATTTTCACGCGATAATACCGCATCAAACTTTCCTTGATCGTATTCAAAATTACTACAAAAACTGCATCCATGGGAATCAAATATATCTCTGACCGCGCCAAAGTTTGCTTTTTTCCCATCGATTACTGAATTTAATGCAATCACACTATTCACCTCTACTAATCATAGTTACTATTGGTAGTATTTTCAAAATGGGATAGGAACATACATGGTTGCATGAAACCTCTTCTTTTTCCATAATCAAACAGACATAACTTTGGGAATGAATAGCAAAAATGAGTAAAAAGGATTTATCCTTTTTTATAAGGACACAGGCACAAGTTCGTTGTCCAAGCTAATACAAATTTTGGGACGAAGAATCTCTGTCCCACTGTAAAGGTGATGTTATGGAACAAATGTATCAGGCTGGTGATGTTGTTTATGTATTTTATCGAAATCCCCATACTCAAGACGTAGCTAATATCCAAGCAGCAGCTGTTGTAAATCACCCAGAAAGACCGAATGAGTTGGCCCTGTTTCTATATGAAACGTATTATCCATTATCAAATGAGGTTGCTGTTTATTCAACAGAAGAAGAAGCAAACCAAGCCTATCAGTATTACTATGGGGATGTTTCAGAAGGGACTTTCGAATGAAGCCATTTAACCCAAAGCTCATCTATTTTGAACCGAAAGCATTAGATTATCCGTTAGGAAAACAGCTCCTCGAAAAATTTGAAAAAATGGATGTTGAGATTCGATATACCACATCACACAATCAGGTAAGAAACTTACCTGGCGATAACGACTTCCAAAAATACCGTGTCGCTAAATCAACTCTTGTAGTGGGGATAAGAAAAACACTTAAATTTGACACCTCAAAGCCTTCTGCTGAATATGCAATTCCATTCGCAACAGGCTGTATGGGGCATTGCCACTATTGTTATTTACAAACAACAATGGGATCAAAACCATATATTCGTACATATGTAAATGTCGATGAAATTCTAGAAGCCGCTGATCAATATATGGAGGAGCGCGCCCCAGAAATAACGAGGTTTGAAGCATCCTGTACATCTGACATTGTAGGGATTGATCATTTAACACATACTCTAAAAAGAGCGATCGAACATTTTGGTGAATCAGAGTATGGCAAACTACGGTTTGTGACAAAATTTCATCACGTCGATCATTTATTAGATGCCAAACACAACGGCAAAACTAGGTTCCGCTTTAGTATGAATGCTGATTATATTGTAAAAAACTTTGAACCTGGAACATCCCCATTAGAAAAAAGAATTGAGGCTGCAGGTAAAGTTGCAAGGGCTGGATATCCTCTTGGGTTCATTATAGCCCCTATCTACCTCCATGATGGATGGGAAGATGGATACTATAAGATGTTCGAGCGTTTAGAGGCAGAATTACCACCAGAAGCCAAAAAGGACTTAACTTTTGAATTTATTCAGCACCGATTTACCAAGCCAGCAAAAAGGGTTATCGAAAAAAATTACCCAATGACTAAATTGGAACTGGACGAAGAAAAAAGAAGGTATAAGTGGGGTAAATACGGGATTGGGAAATACATCTATCAGAAGGATGAAGAAGAGGATATTAAAAAACACCTCTATTCGTATATGGAAAAATTTTTCCCTAACGCAAAACTAGAATACTTCACATAAATCAAGGTAACAATACCGTTGGACAAGGTATCCTTGTCAGGGACAAAGGGACAGGTCCATCGTCCCCAAAAAATGCAGAGGTGAAAATGATGGCAAAGCAAAAAGGAAATAACAACGCGAAACAACAAAGAAATAATGATGTTGGTTCAGGATCAAGATACCATGAAAAACATGCGAGCCATGTTCCAGATTATGGTGCTAATAGCATGGACCCAAATGCAAAGGGATACAAATAAGCTTTCGAAAAGAGGAATCAATATTATGGATTTTGAAGCGAGAAATTCAACGGAGGCTGCCCTCCTTGATTACAAGACCGGTATTGGTACTTTTACTCAAAAAATGCCAAAGCTTGCTGAATTATATAATGCTTTTACAGAGGAATGTTTTAAAGAGGGAGTATTATCTCAAAAACAAAAACAACTTATTGCTTTAGGAATAAGTCTGTATTCACAAGATGAATATTGTATCATCTACCATACAAAAGGCTGTTTAGATCAAGGTTGTTCTGAAGAGGAAATTCTCGAAGTTGTCGGTGTAACCGCTGCGTTTGGTGGAGGAGCAGCCATGAGTCAAGCCGTTACCCTTGTTCAGGATAGTATTGAAGAATTGAACCAATTAAAACAGTAAATCTTTTAACCCAAAGACAGTCTTCTAAGGCTGTCTTTTTTCCACTAAAAAACACACCCTTTAGTGTTAATGAGTGTGTCATACGATGATTTAGAGTTCATCCATTAAGTAAGGCTTTTATCTCTTCTGCATGTCTCCGACTTGTATCGATTACCTTTTTAGCTATTTTCCGGCTTTCTGGATCAAGGTCTCCCTTAACAAGTTCCTCTGAATATTCAACTCCATATTTATCTAGCCCTTTTATAGCATCTTCCATAATATCTACTGGATCGTCGGAAAGCATCATTTTATGCATGGAGCTGTGTATTCTTCCTGAAAGACCCTCGTTGTCCGCAGGCACACCATTTAAATTCTGGATTCTTTCAGCGATTATTTGAGCATTTTGCTTTGTCTCTTGTTGCATCGCTTGGAACCTCTGTTTTAACACAGGATCGTTAAGATTTTGAATATGATGTTCAAATGCACGAATGCCCATATAACATCCTCTTAATAAAGTGTTTAGTTCCTCAACCACGATTTCGTTATTATTCATATTCTCACACTATTCCTTTTTCCCTTATTATGAAGAATCGAAAAGAAATTATGCATGAAGAGGAAACCACTATACATGCACCTATCCTAATTTTAGACATAAATTGGATAATGATAACTATATGTCGGGAGGACTCAGCATGGAGAAGAACAAAACGCCACAAGCCGCAAGAGCAAATTGGCATTTGTGGGAAATCATCGGGGTTATTTTAGTTTTTGGCTTACTGCTTATTTTATTACTTTCTCCTAATTCTATGTCTACGCTTTTCGATACCATCATTCAAGAAGTAAAACCAGTTGTTGTAGATATTTTCCTCACAAGTGAAATTGGTATCGCTATTATTGTAAGCGTTATCGTTGGTAGGATACTAGAAAGATTAGGTTTTACAGACGGGTTAATTCGGATTTTTGTCCCCATTATGAAGTGGTTTAAAATCAATCCTTCAGTCATCATTCCCAGTGTATACAATATTCTTGGAGATATAAATGCAGCTGGAAAAATTTCTGGACCGATTTTAGTAAAGGCAAACGCTACAAAGGCTGAACAAAAAATTGCCGTTGCAACCATGATTCAATCACCCCAATCCTTTGCTACCTTTGTTCTTGGACTGATTGCTCTTTCCGTTTTTGGAATAAATGCCTTTCCATTAGTAATTTTATCTATTTTTGTTCCAATTGTGATTGTTCCACTCCTTCTATCAAGAACGATATATCGAGATACAAAAAAAGTAGAACTTACCGAGTTACCACGTTTTACACCCAACACACGGTTTTTAAACACGATTTTTGCATCAGCTAAAGAAGGTGCAGAACTTCTCTTTCTTATTATCATCCCTGCTGTAGCTGCTGTATTCTTTTTCATCGGCGCATTAAAATTTGCGGGTGTCTGGAGCTTCATTGAATCAGGTCTTTCTTCAAGTCTAACGTTTCTAAGTATCGAACCTGCTACTGGAATCGTTTCCGTACTTGCTGCACCAACATTGGCAGTTGCTCAACTTGCTGACCTTGCTGCAACCATTGATCCCCGATTAATTGTTGGTTCGTTTGTTCTTGCCAATTCAGGATTGCCATTATCTGTCATCTTTGGTCAGGTTCCTGTCACTTGGGCTGAAACCTCAGACCTTACTGAAAGAGAAGCACTTGGTGCAGCCGTAATTGGACTGATTATCCGCATTGCCACAGCCTGTGTACTCGGCTACTGGCTAACTCCATTTTTGGTGTGATGGTCGATGAAATATATTATTCGCGGAAAAAAACTCATTACAGTTTCAGAAGCGGGGACGATTGAAAATGGTGGAATGTTGGTCGAAAACGGATTAATTAAAGTGGTAGGTACCTGGAATGATTTAATAACTCAATACCCTGATGTAGAGGTGGTTGATTGTTCAAAGCATGTGATTACACCATCGCTTGTTGACTGTCATACCCATTTACTTGAGTTTGCGCCCACCTCGCTTTATCCGGTCACTCCTGAGACCCATTTTATTGCCGGAAAAGGAATTCTTTTTAAAGCTTTATCCTCTGGGATTACGGCAATAGGTGAGCAAATATGTGGTCATCCACTATGTGATTTTTCTATAAGTGATTATCGTGAAGCAGTGGCTGATTTTCCAATGGATATCTCGTTTGCAACGACAAGCATCTCCATCGGCTTTGAAGAACTTGCCCATTTCACATCAATTACCGAATCAACGGCCGTTACACTAGCTGACTTAACTTCATCCACTCTTGTAAAAAAAATAGCCGAAAACAGTGATTATCCAGGTGAAAATATATTTATCAATGCCACCCCAGCTAATTTTACAGAGGATGTAGTACCAAAAGCAGGCGAAATCATTTATACCAGTCAACAGCTGCAGGAAATTGTCACTCTATTTCATGAAACGGGTAAGAGAATTGGTTGCCATGTTGCCGGTAAAAAAGGGATTGATCTGACCCTCGAAGCAGGATTTGATGTCTTGCACCATGCCCACGGGATTACAGATGAGCAGATTGATCAGGCTTCTGGGAAAGGAATACAAATTGTGGCAACTCCTATGGGCGGAACACATCTACCACCGAACTCACCTGCGGAAATTAAGAAGTTGGTACAGAAACAGATTCCTGTGTCTATTTCAACAGACGCATACTTGCCACCTTATCCTGGGGTTCCATGGCTGCCGTTTCAGGATTGCTCTTTAAAAGGGCCCGATTCTTTGATGCTAATTGCTGGGCCTGCTATGAAACGTTTAAAGGAGAACTATAATGAAAACGATATTCTTGCATTATTAACTGCAAATCCAGCTAGGATCCTAGGTAAAGAAAAACATTTCGGGATGTTAAAACCAGGACTCGAAGCCAATTTCCTAGTCGCCGAGGGCATACCTGGTTTGGAAATAACAGATGTAGAACAAATTAAAAAAATCTACTATAAAGGAATCAAAGTAATTGAACGAGGCTGAGTGGGTCGTAGGGTTGTGGGTCAAGGGGACAGGTCCCTTGTCCCTGTAAATATATGGTGGAACTAGGGGCCCTCTTTCCGATTATATTAATTCTTTAGCAAGTAATCTGTATACATTTAGTCGTTTTTCTTGTGAATGCGGGATGCTACAAATCATTGCTTCGTCAAAGCCATATACCTGCTGCTCTTGACGAAGTCTTTCAGCTACTGCTTTAGCTGATCCAACTAAGTGAAGTTTTTTGCGATTTTCTTGTATCGTCATTCGTTCCACTTCGGTTAACGGATAATCTTGTGCTTCCTCTGGAGTTAACACCTGTCCAAGCTTACCTCTCATCAACCATAGTCGCGCTATGTCATGTGGCAATGCTTCAAACTCAGCTTCCTCTTCTGTCTCTGCAGTGGTAACCATATAGGAAACTGTAATCTGTGGCTTTTCCATGAAGACGGTTGGTTTAAATTCTTCTTTATACAATCCTAGTATATCCTTAGTCATCTCCCCACTGAAAAACTGTGCAAAGGAATAACCAACACCCATTCTTCCTGCCATGACAGCACTGTTTCCTGTTGAACCTAATAACCATGCTTCAGGCAGTACAACTTGAGAAGGGGTTGCGATTGTATTTTTATAGAGTGGATGGTCAGGTACTTCGTCTTTGATCATATACAATGCTTGGTCGAATTTTTCGTACATATTATTAATCATTGGTTGGCGACCTTCAGATAATGCATAAATTGCGTATTGATCCCCACCTGGTGCACGCCCAACTCCAAAATCAATTCTTCCTGGAGAATATGAACTTAATGTTTTGAACACCTCGGCAAGCTTTAATGGGGAGTAGTGCATCATCATGACTCCACCTGTTCCAATTCGGATCCGCTTTGTTTTCGCCGCCAAATGTGCTACAGAAATCTCAGGAGCAGAACTAGCATATGAGCCGGTTCCGTGATGCTCAGCCATCCACATCCGATGGTATCCTAATTCATCAGCCAAGATTGCTAGTTCCTCAGCTTTCTTCAACGCATCCGCAGGAGAATTTCCTTTAGTAATCGGCGCTTGATCAAGAACACTTAATCTCATTTCAGAATACTCCTTTCTATGTAATGGTAACAGGAATCCATGTCTTGTTAGGAAAAATATGGTGGGACGTGGGACCTGTCCCTCTGTCCCAATTTGTCTGTCTCTAAAAATAAAGTGCCAGCATCCTTCAAGGGGCTAGCACCATTTTTGATTTAGTTTGTTTTTGCGAAATCGAGAAATGCTTCAATTTTACTATCTAAAAAGCTTAGTGTTGACTCGTCAACGAGTTGTCCAGTTTGTTCATCCACTTTTTGTTGTACAGTGTTAATTAGAATTTCATTAGCACCTGGAGGTAAAATATTTGCTTGGATACCTGGGGCAACTAAAATATCACGTAAATGCAATTGAGCACGAATCGTTCCCATCATCCCCGGAGTAGCTCCAAGTGTCATGACCGGTTTGCCGATGAATACTTGCTCCACGCGTGATGTCCAATCTAAGGCATTTTTTAATACACCAGGAACCGACCAGTTGTACTCAGGTGTAATAATAATAACACCGTCCGCATTGGCAATGGCTGCTTTAAAATCCTTTACAACCTGTGGCGGATCTAATTCATCATCTTGATTAAAATGAGGTAAAGCACCGATGTCAGGTATTTGCATGTTCAATTTATCCTTATATCGTTCTTGCATGGTTTTAGCGACTTGCATATTAAATGAATTTTTTCTCAAGCTTCCTACGAGTGTTACGATGTTCATTCCTTTTACCTCCCAAGAATTAATAACATTAACACTTTCACATTATAGTAATTTGTCCCATTTTTCAAACACATTGCTCTTCAAGCATTAACCAAGACATAAACCAAATTGACAAAAAAGCGTAAGCCTCCCAGAACAGCAAAAAAAAAAACACCAGCCCCTCCCCACATAGGGTAAGTGACTGGTGGGCCGTAGGGACAGGTCCCTTGCCCAATTATTGCCATGATTCTTCGTTGCAGATGATTGAGGTTTTTTCTTGTAGTTCAGTTAGGTTAATATCTATATCAAGCGGTTGGCTAGATGATAGGAACATTCTTCTTTTTTTGTTTTCTTTCCAAAGTAAAGCTAGCTGAGATAGGTCCATTGTTTCCTCCCATATGGACGGCAAAAATGCAACGCCTTTGTTTTTTACAGAAGTATTGGTAATGAAATCCTGAGAGCCTAAAACAATATCCGGCAAATGGTTTGTTGATTCTATTGAATTAATATCAGATGAAAAACGCAAAATGCCAAAAATATTGTAAAATTTAATGACATTGAAGAGAGGTTTATATATATCCTTACATTCCTCCCATAAAGCAGAATCCAATTGGCCTTCATTAATGAGGATTCCGTCAACCTTTGCGTCACCAAAGGCCTTACACAACCCAATCATTTCTTGGGTTATTTGTGAAGCCCTATTTTTCATTAAACCTATATCTGAAGTGATATCCTCTCCATAAAGGGTTTTAATAATAGTAACTGGACCAGATATCGTAGCGATTATAGGTAGTTCTTTCCCTTGAACTTTAACCAATCGTTCCACCACTTCTTTTACAACTGGTAATCTTCCGCTTTCCAAAAAGTCGGATGATAACAATTCCTGCGAGAATGGTACTTCTATTACCTTAGGCATTTCTTGATCCATCCATACGACGGTTCCTCCAAATGCTTCTGCCTCCAACGACGGGTCCAACGGTAAAATAATAGCATCGTAGCCAAGTAGTTTTTGAGTATTCACTAATGCTGAATAAAAGGTATTCGCATCTTGTAAGATTGAAGGAATTGAAACTTGATCCACTTTTGTTAAGTACGTCCCAACCAATGGGAGAAAAGGAGGTCGAGGGACAGCTCGACCTTTAAAAAATTTTTGAACTAATTCTTTTTTATCCATAGAACAACTCCTTATTATAAAAAGTTACATACGAACAATTTGTCGTAAAGGCTCTGCATTCGGCCAGCTTCCATAGTAAATCAGTGCTTCTTCAGGTGGTTGCTTTGAAGACCAATCCACCATAAATTCTTCGTAGCTTTTTCCTCTTCCTAAACGATCCTTTCTTTCCGCTTCTCTTAGCTTGTTTGTCTTTTCTTCATCTAAAGTTAGCGTTTCAGGATCGTAGGATACTTTGTAGATATTTTGGGCTACCCAATCTGAAATGAGTTCATCCTTTAAGTCCTTGATTACATTTTCCGGTTCACGATCAAGTACATCACCATAACCAGCACCACCAGTAGAATTTGCTACATAAATATCACCTTCACTAACAGGAGCGGCTGGGCGTGGTGCGCGCTCAACTACGTAATCTCCATCAATGGAGCGATTTTTCACGAGGTCCGTCGTGTTGACAGGAATATCTGCATCCCCATTTTTCATTTTCTCAAAGTAATTTGCATTTACAATCTTAATTCCAGGATGTGACGGAGGTGGATAACCGCCGAATAACCCTTGTGAGATTGGAACTTTATGATGTTTAATAATCGATTGGTACACTAAGAATGGAACGCCTTTTACAGCCCATGCCACATTTGTACCTGCTCCACCACGATATTTTCCAAAACCTCCTGAATCCTTCCAATGCTTAAAATATAAATGTACATGCGGCTGCTCATTCTCCATATCTTCTACATCCGGAGCTTTCCCCCACCATCCCCAAGGGAATCCAAAGGAGTTATCTCCATCACGATGTGTTCTGGCTCCACTACCTTCACTGTTTAGTACGTTTGCAAGCATATCAGCAAATGGAATGCCCCATTGGTTTTGTCCAGCAATTACAACAGCACAACCACCTGCACCATAACCACTTGTTGAAAGCTCTTTTACACCACTTGCATAAAGCATTTTTGCAAAGGCATTAGACGTTGTCGATAGTACACAGCTGTTTGTAATCGGTGAATTAGCTACGGAGGCATCGACATTCGCGTTTAAAAACGTACCTTGTGGAACAATTACCTTTATGGATGAGAATATACCAGATGATGTTGGTAAATCTGCAAAAGGTACACCAAATAAATAGATTGCTATATGGGCACGTACGATGTGCATAAAACTATTAAATGAACCATCATTCTCTGGTGACGAACCTGTAAAATCAAATGTGAGTGAGTCTCCCTCTTTAGTTAATGTTAGTTGACAACGCATCAATGAGTCGGTTGTTCCCATTGTATCCATGAAAGAAACCGAACGGTATACACCATCCTGCCAGCTTGAAATACGTTTACGAGCTCCTTCTTCTGCTACGATTAACATTTTCCTCATGACACCAACAACAAGATCTACTCCTTTTTTCTCAATGAGTTGTTGGACACGAACACGTAAACGGTCACATGCAGCAACACGTGCCTTGGTGTCAATGATTTGCATTCTTGGCGCCCTTGAAACCATGTTTGCCATCATATTTAACATGTCATTTCTAATTTGATAGTTTTCTCCAATTTTGATTGGTGGCAATTTCATCCCTTCATCTGCACGAGACTTCGCTGTTAGTGGCATACCACCTGGTTCAATCGCACCTGTTTCAGGTTGATGTACCGCTGCTGCCGCCCATGCAATAAGCTCACCTTCATGGAATATTGGCATAACCGCTACTTGGTCTGGATTATGAACCCCTCCATAAAGGGCCTCATTCGCATAGAATATATCGCCTTCATTAATCCCAATTGTAGGATCGTCCTTATAATGCTTAAGAATATATTTAATTCCAATTTGAGTAGTAACAGCGTGTAGGTAAACGCCGCAATAGGCCGCTACAAGGTCACCTTTAGCCGTATATAAACCTACGACTATATCCCCTGAGTGTAGCATAGAGGAAACTCCAATTTTTGTTAAGACTTCTTTTGCCTCAAGCACTAATTGGTTTAACTTTTCACTATATATCTCATATTCACCTGGCTTTAAACTATCAAGGGCCGTTTGCTCAAATTCATCTATTGGTTCTGGATGGATTCGTTCATTAATTCCGAAATCAATCACGCCGTTACCCCCTCAACCATTTTCTTTTCAATTAAACCATTTAAATATTGATCAACTGTATAAACAACATTAGGTGGTAAAACAACAGTTGTATGTGGTGATTCGATTAAGGCTGGCCCCTCAATTTTATTACCACTTCTTAAATCCTCTAGCTGATAAATGTTTGTATCTACAAATCCACCAAGTTCTGGCCAATATGCTTTTCGAGTTCCTTTGATGGCATGGCTTGCGTCTTCACCAGATTCTTCATTTTGAATAAAGTTAAATTTCTCCTGTGGAACGATTGCTTTTAAAACAACATTTTCAATTTCGACTCCGCCTTCAGGGTAAACCGCAATAGAGCTGTAAGCATTTGAGTATTCTTCTGTAAAACTATCCCAAAGATTTTGAACATCAACAGGACTATTTAAGAATATAGTTGGCGATAGGGCCCTCTTAATATTAAGTTGACCACCATATTTCATATCGAGCTCTAGTTGATATTGAATATCTTCCGGATTGAATCCTTCACCCGTAATATCTCGGATTGCTTTTTCCTGTAGATCTCGTACGACTGAATTAAGAGATTCATAGTCGGTTAAAAATTTCTTTGTTCCAGGTTCTAGTAGAATAATGTGTTTGGATTGTTCATAAATGTGCATGACGTCCATCATTGAAGATGAAAAGGCACAGAATACAGGTGATTGCTGTAAAACAACCGTTTTAGGAATATCTGCCTCAAACCCAAAACCTGCACCATGTACAGGACCGCCACCTCCTAAAGCAAACAGCACGAAATCTTTAGGGTCATTTCCTTGGAGAGATGTTTCTTTTTGGATAATATTTGCCATATTCCCGTCACAAACTTTTTTTATGAGATAAGCAGCTTCATAGACATCTACACCTAATGGCTTTGCAATTTTTTCTTCAATCACTTGTTTTGCTTTTTCAATATTTAGCGTTAGGTTTCCTCCATGAAAATAATCTGGATTTAGATAACCTAATACAAGGTCTGCGTCTGTCACCGTTGGTTCCGTCCCACCTTGATCATAGGCTACTGGCCCAGGAAAACTACCTGCACTTTGAGGACCAACTTCAAGTCGGCCTCCGAGCACATCATTAATCCATGCGATTGAGCCGCCACCTGTTCCAATCGATTTACTTTCTAACATTGTCATATCCACTAGCCAGCGATCGATAACCGGTTTAAATTGATAATTATTTGTTTCTCCGTCTACAACTAGCCCAATATCAAAGCTCGTGCCCCCCATATCCGTAACAACTATATTAGGATAGTCATATAATTTACCTATTTGATTACTTCCAATTATCCCAGCAACTGGCCCTCCATTATACGTATTTACTGCCGATGTACGAAACACCTCTGCCATTCCTCCAGTATTATGAACCATTAGAAGTGGATTCTTGTACCCTAAATCGCGTAGTTCATCTCCAATATTCGATAATTCTTCAGCCATCGCCTGGTGAAGATATGCGTTTAAGATCGCCATATTGGAGCGAGTATACTCATATCTCTTAGGCATAACTTCACTTGAAAGAACAACCGGCATATTCCCGAGGTAATACTCTGGATATTCTTCTTCAATGAGCTCCTTTATTCTTTTTTCATGAACAGGATTTTTAAACGACCATAAAGTAGATACAACAAAGCCCATTACTCCCTGATCAACTAGATATTGCAGTTTATCTTTAAAATCTTCTTCATCAAGTGGACGAATTATTTCCCCTGTATAATCAATTCGCTCTTTTACTCCCACAACATTTTCTCTCGGAATTAACGGAATCGGCTTGCTTACTTCGGCAATTTTCCTACTTTCTAATGAACTAATTCCATCTTGCCATTGGCTTCCCTTTCCGATATAAAGAATATCTTCATATCCCTCGGTTGTAATAAATCCAAGCTTTGGCCCTTTTCGTTCGATCAGTTTATTCATTGCAACTGTAGTAGAATAACGAATCATATCCGTTTCTTCCAATAGTTCGTCAAGCTCTAAGTCAAGGAGATCAGCTCCATTTTCAATAGCTTTAATAAAACCGACTGATAAATCATATCCAGTTGTTGGACTCTTAGAAATAACGGATTGATCTCCGTATCGAATAAAGCAATCTGTGAATGTTCCACCAATATCAATATCGATTGTTGCTCTAATTTTTGTTGTCATTTCTTTTTCCTCCTTTACACATTCTTAAATACTTTTTTCTGTCGACTTTCCTCTTCAATAGCTTTTTGTTTTAAAGATTCTAGGTCTATTTGAATGTCATGTGTAATCGGATGTCCAGGTGCTAAAACTTCTGTTTCTACCAACGTACCGCAGCCAGGACAATAAAATTCAACTAAACGAACCCAATTTGCATCAGGAGAAAATGTGTAATTCCCTTCTACATGTGGTTGATGAATCTCGCTTGGATCACGATCATAAATGAGGCAACCTTTCTTATAATTCTCATGAGCTGAATTCAATTCATAATCACATTTATCACATACCCAAACTTCCTTTTGTAAATCCACGGCAATATACTCAGTTATTTTTCTTCTCATCCTTACACCTCCATAATTCCGTTTAAATGTTGGTCCATACTAAACATTGCACCAAGCGGAACAACGATCGTTGTATTTGAGCTCTCTAGAACTGCAGGTCCTTCAATTTTATGACCAGGCTTTAACCCCTCAATGTCATAAATATTTGTATTGATTACATTCCCTTTCCAGTAAATAGGTCTTGTTGATTTCGGTTCTGGAATGGAATCAACCAGCTCTAGGGATGGCAACGCAAAATGAGAGACGCTTACAAAACTATTTAATCGAATAAATTCGATTGCGATTTTGTCGGTACCTAAATGCTTAGCGATTGATTGTAATTCCTCTTTCAGATACTGTTCATTTGTGCTATGAAAAACATCACTAGGTAAATAGAAAATATCTCTAACCTTTCCATCCTCTGAAGCAGCCTCTAAGGAAACTTCATATCGTATAGATTCAGGAGTAAATCCTTCTCCACGCATATCACGATGAGAGTGTTTTTTCATTTTTTCGAGACTAGCATTAGCATTAATAAGGAATTCTCCAATCTCTTGATTAGGACTAAATTGGAAATCGACACGATCCTGATACGTATGGGCAACATCAGCTGTTGATAAACCAAATGCGCTAAATACAGAACTGAAAGGGAATGTAAAAATCTTTTTAATCCCGCTCTTCCTAGCCATTCCAGCGGAAAATAGGCCTCCGCCGCCCCCGAATGAAAAGAGTTGAAAATCCTTTATATTTTTTCCTCTTTCATTAGAAAGCTGTTTTAGTGTGTCAGCACCAATTTGTTCGATTTTATCAACAATAAGTGTTGCCGCCTCTTCATTTGATATATTTAACGGTGTAGCAACCCATTTTTTTATAGCATCGATTGCTTTTTGCTTTGATATTTTTTTTGTTCCACCTAAGAAATAGTCAGGGTCAACGATACCAAGTACGACACATGCATCCGTTACGGTTGGTCTTGTTCCACCTAGCCCAAAACATGCTGGTCCAGGTACTGCCCCTGCACTTTCCGGTCCTAATTGAAGCTCTCCATTTTGAGTAACCTTAGCAACGGTTCCACCTCCACCACCGACCGATAAAACATGGATTAGAGGGGCGTGGACTGGAATTTCCGCAATGCTTGATTCTGTATCAAATGTAAGCTCTCCATTTGAAATTAATCCCACATCTGTACTAGTTCCTCCCACGTCCACGGACATGATATTATCCAGACCATACATTTCACCGATGTATCTTGTTCCCATTAATCCTGCGGCAGGACCGGAGTTGTACGTATCCAATGCCTTTGTTTTTGCGACACGCGCAACACCACCATTGGCGTGAGCGATTAATAATGGTTTTGTATAACCCTTTTGTCTTAACCCCTCATCCGCTTTATATAAATACTTCACCATATCACGATGAAGATAAGCATTAACTACAGCCGCATTTGTTCGAACCCCATTATCTGATCGTGAACTAATATCACTACCAAGTTGAATTGGTTTTGTTCCAAGATAATGCTTTGGAAAATCATCTTGGATAATCTTTCGAACGAGTTTCTCATTTTGATTGTTCGTATGAGCATTTTTTAAGCTGACAACAATTACTCTTGTACCTAGTTCTAATAGCTTTTTTGTTACTCGTCGTACTTCAGCTTCATTAACTTCTTTAACTACTTCTCCACTTTCTGATACTTCTTCATCAATGGAAACAATCATATCTTCTTGTACTAAAAAATTTAAAATTGGGTTTTTACCCTCTTGATACAACGAATCTGCATATCCTTTTGTAACAATTAAACCTAGCTTTGGTCCGGTTCTTTGGATAATTGAGTTTGTACCAACCGTTGTTGAAAGTCTTATAGTTTTCGTTTCTTTTAGGAAATCGCTTACATTTCCATGACCAAATCTTTTAGCACCTTCCATTATGCAATTATTAAAACAAACCGTTAAATCATGTGGCGTCGTTTCCACCTTCACTACTTCAAATCGATCTCCATAGGAAAAGAAGCCATCCGTAAAAGTTCCACCTGTATCAATATCTACAGTGTATTGTGCCATGTAAAACCCTCCCTATATATTAATTAATAGATTTCTTTTACATACTTTGTTTTCATTTCATAACGAGGTAAAGTACCTTCAGGAACTAATTGAATGTCGGCACGAAACATGAGTTTACCTCTTAATGTTACTTCTAATTCCTTTTTTAAATTTTGTAAATCCTCTTCAGAGTTCATTCCATGTTCCACTTTAATTTGCAATGGTGGTTCCACTGCAGGTCCCGGCTTTTCTAATAGGATTTGGATATCACCAGTTGTTTTAGGATAAAAACTACTCACAACATCTTTTATTGCTGTTGGAAAAACGTTCACGCCGCGAATGATTAGCATGTCATCTGTTCGACCGATGCATCGAATTCGAAAACTAGTACTGCCACATGAACATTTTCCGGTTTTTACTGAAATTAAATCTCTTGTACGGAATCTAAGTAGCGGAACACATTCTCTATCAATCGCAGAATAAACTAGTTCTCCTTCACTTCCATCTTCAAACGGTTTGACCTTACCAGTTTCTGGATCGATTAATTCACAGATAACATAATCTGGTGCAACAAAATGCATCCCGTCCCCTGCTGGACATTCTGAAAAAAGAACAGGGGCCATATCCGCATTTCCCATCGCTTCAAAAACTCGAGCTCCCCAATCTTGCTCAATCCTTTGTTTCACTTCTGGCAAACCGCCGCCTGGTTCCCCACCCGTACCAATTAGCTTAATTCCTAAGTCACGAGGATTCATATCAATTGAGCGTATATAATCCGCAAGATAATTTGCATAAGATGGTGTACATAAAAGTACATCAGGTTTTAAGTGTAAGGACGTGGTTACTAGTCGTTCAGAGGCTCCTGTTCCAATTGGAATAAAAGTAGCTCCTAATCTTTCAATTCCATCTTTTAAGGGAAGTCCACCAACGAAAAATGATAACCCCATTGCAAAGATAACTTTATGATGCGGTCTTACACCCGCTGTGTAATATACTCTAGATACAATATCTGTCCATACATCACTATCCTTTTTGGTGATCCCAACATATGTAGGCCTCCCAGTTGTACCAGATGAGGAGTGAATTCTTATAATTTTGTCAAAATCAATACATTGGTGTGTACCTAAATCAGAGGCGTTTTCTTGGCTTTTACGGATCTCAAACTTCTCCGTAAAGGGTAGCTTTTGTAAATCTTCAAGTGTCACAATTTCCATAGGGTGGATTCCTGCCTCATCTAATTTAGAAGCATACATTGGGGAATTTTGATACATATACTGGACTTGCTTGCGTAACTTTTCTTCTTGTAATAGCTTAAGTTTCTCAGGCGATATTTGTTCTTCAACTGATTTTTGATATGAGAACAAGATATACCTCCTTTCCTACTCGATAATTCTATATTTTTAGAATATTATGTGTACATTTTACAGGAAAGAAAACACTATAACCACGTTGTTTACCCACAAAAATAACCGGAATTTTTAACACATCTTTGTCTTCTAGAAACAAAAGATAGGTGATATGTCACAAAAAAAAATGACCATTATGTAAATAGTCATTTTCCTATACTTTGCTATACATCAAATGCTCTAGCCTTAATGCAAGAGATAGACTAAGTCTTACCTCGGAATCTGCTAGATCAAACCCAGTCATATCTGTTATTTTTTCAATCCGATACTTAAGTGTGTTTTGATGTACAAATAATTCTTCGGCAGCCCTCTTGATTTGACCATTATGCTTTAAATAGACTTCTAAGGTTTCTTTTATTTCTTTTGAATTTTTCAATTCATTTAGCTTCTTTAGATAAAGATTCGTGTATGCGCTTACGTTTCTTTCATCAAACATGACCATACTCGAAAGCAATGTCCAACTCCCACACGCTGGAAAATATCCGACATTCCCGAGATGCCTGATTCTAGGAAGAGCACTTAAGATTTGACTTGCCTGTTGATAGGAATGTTCAGTCAGCTCGATTGAATCTACAGATTCACCCACTCCTATGAATACCTCTAATTTCCTAGTCTTCGCATGTAAATCGAGATTCTTCTGTAGTACGTCTTGTAACTTGTAGCTTACATCTAGTATTTCATGTTCTGAATCATGTGAAACAAGAGCAACGATAGCCCCATCTTTGTAAATCTTACACGGATTCCCAACCAACTGTTCTATTTTTAATACGATTCTTTCAGATATTGTCTTAGAACTTAAGTTAATCCATTCGCCATTCTTATAGGCACCAATACGTACAATAGAAATCTTAGGTTTTAAGTTAATTTCCAATGTCTTCAATATGCTATAAGCTTCCTCTACTTTTTCCATATTACTAAATAGTAAACAATCAAAAAGCTGATTTATAAGGTACCTTTCAATTTCGATACGTTTATTTTTTGGTGTTCTTATATGAGACATCTCAAGAGCCGCATTTATTGTTAATCCTAATTGTTCTGATAAATCCATAAGCAAATGTAAATCATCTTGGGTAAAGTATCCATCATTTTTGTTGATAGCGTGCAGAATACCAATTCTTTTATTATCGACCACTAAGGGAACAGTAATGATTGATGTCGCTTTAAATAGTTTTACATAACTTTGGTTAAAACGCTTGTCTGATAGTGCATCGGATGTGATAGCTGGAACCCCAGTTAAAAAAACATCTCTTGCATTACTTTTTTCTGTCAGTGATACACGATACTGTTCAATTATTGAGTCTTGCCATGATCCAAATGCTGGTTTTTGCAGTCTCAGTTCCTTATGTTCAGGATCAAACAACATGATTCCTGCCATTTCCGAATTTAACAATTCTCCAACCTTTTGAACAATTTCGGCCAAAATTTCTTGAAATGAATATTGGTTAACAAGTTTTTGTAATTGAGTCATGAAGTTAAGACTTTTTGACTTTCTTTGCATAATCAAAAATAAGCGAGAGTTTTCAAGAATAATGGGAACTGATTGCATAAAGAAATTGACCATATTAATCTGTTTCTCTGAAAGTTCCTCTTCTTGGTGAGGAATAACGACTAAGACTCCTGAAAAAGTCTTTTGTCTTGCTATGGGGAAAAAGTAGGTAGATTGATCTTTTATGTATCTTAGAGTTTGAAGCTCAATTTGCTGAAATTTTTGCTGTGTCCGCTCAATTAATTCTTTTTTCTCCAATTTGTTCAGATTCTGACTTGATTGAGGGATTAATTGTTTTAAACTTTGGTCAAAAACAAAAAAGATCCCCTTTCCACCACCGACTAGTTTAATACTTTCTAATACAATGGCTTCAGTCAATAAATTCCATTCTTGTATACTGTGGAGATTTTCAATTCCCTTTTGAAGTAATTCAATCTGGTTTTCATTTAAGGTACTATTTTTCATTGAAATTAAAAACCACCTCCCGGCATTTATATTTATTTATAGCCTAAACAAATATGTACGAGGTGTCTCAGAAGATTATGATAATTATAAATTTATATCCTTTAGAAAAGAATGTCAATGCTTTAGTTGACAGGTCCCTTTCAAAATGGGTCGCAGGGACATGTCCCGTGTCCCAGGAAAAATATGGTGGGACGAGGGACCTGTCCCTCTGTCCCAGAGTGCTCCTCCTTATTTGAACCAATCCGCTTTCTCCATATTTACGAATGGGATATCTGTGTCAACTTCCCCTTCGATTTTTGCAATGGAAAAATCAGTGCCATTTAACCATTCTGCAAAGTTAAATATGGTGGGTTCTTGGTCTCCACCGAGTGCGCACCAGGCTTCAAGTTTCTTTGGAAAATAAGCTGAGGTATGTATGGTTCCGGCCCAACTTCCATAGAGCTTAGAGAAAACTCCTTTATCCGTATCATTTAAAAGTCGAAACGCCTCCAGCCCATTTAAATGATTTTTCTCTTCTATAGCCTGCAGCCTTTTGTTGGAATCATCTAGGACTCGGCGATTTTCTTCTGTTAGGATTTTAAAATGATTCGTACAAGTATATCCCCGCCGTACCTCTACTCTTCTTGGTGAAGTTTCCACAATAAATGGCATCTCACAGGTTGAATCGAATAAGACATAACTAAATGATCCGCGATGTGGAATTTCTTGTAACAACTGGACGGCCTCTTCTACATTGGAGCAAAGTTCAAGAATCAGTCTTCCAATCATATAACAAACAAATCCGTTCCCCGGACGTTTTCGATTCATAAAGGTATATCCCATCGTTAACCCATTCTCGTTGATGCCATCAGATCTGCCTGTAATTTTTTGTGTTAAACCAAGTGTTGCATAACCGCCATCTGTTGGTTGAAAAGTAACCAAACGGCCATCGTATGTCTTCGGATGGTAATCATAATTTCGAATCATATAATCTTCCCCAACTAATATTGAACAACCTGATGGTCGGATATTGAGCCTGTAGCCTCCAAATTCCATTAAGACCTTATCCAGTGACCATTTCAAAGCATCCTGCAGCCCCAGAAACTCATTCCAAATAAAAGGGGCCAACCGCTCAAATACTTGTTTCGTCTCATCAATGTCAATTTTAAATTGTGGTTTTCTCAGCTTCCACTGTTGCTCCCGATTCATCACCAAAAATGAATTCCTCAAAAGCTCCCCTTGCATAAAACCAAAATCATAATGACTACCCCGAAACTGAATCACATCCGCAAAAATTCTCTTCATATTTATTCCTCCTCATTGACATGCCCATTGTCTGTTTAAAATCCGGCAGGACAAGATATGTATCTTATTTTCCCATCTATCCCCTAAATAAAAAAGACTGCACTACAGAAACGTAAAAAAAGATCAAACCCTTTGGCTTGACCTTTTTTTTCGGGAGTTTACTTAATTTGATTGCTTAGGTTCTGCTAGTCTCAGGGACAGTTTCTCTGTCAGGTTTAAAGAGAAGCACAAGACTGTATAAACCACTTAATCCAACTAAACTGTATATAATCCTTGATAAAATGGAATCCTGGCCTCCAAAGATTGCAGCTACCAAATCAAATTGGAAAAACCCAATAAGTCCCCAATTTATTGCACCAATTATTACTAAAGCTAGAGCTAGACGTTGTAATCCATTCATATTTATCGCCCCTTAATTTTAGTAATAATAGGTTTTGCAATAAAAAATAAAAATATACACACATGTTCTATAAAAAGTTGCCTTAGTGCGCCTCTTTCTTCTCCTTCAATTTTATCCCGTGCTTTAGATAAGGAATAACTAATTTAATCATTTCTTCTGGACTAACACTATTCGGATTTCTTCTCCATTCTACGGAAGCCCCGTACATTCCCCAACTTAACATGACCGATGTAATTTTCAATGTATTTTCTTCATCTGTAGGTTGCTGTTTTTTTAACATTTTATAAAAAATGACTTCAAGCTGATCCCGGATAATACGTGCAATCGTATCTTCATAACCACGGTGACATCGATTTGATAATGACAGTTGAAAAGTAGTAATTGCTTTAAAGATACCTATAAATGTTTCTTCATTTAATTCACTTTGTTGATAGGACTCGCTATTTAAATTTATGAGCAAAACTTCAGATAAAACCTTTTCCAACAGATCATAAATATCCTCAAAATGATAATAAAAAGTTGCCCGATTAATCATGGCTTCCGTAGTGATGTCTTTTATCGTAATGTCTTTAAATTCCTTTTTCCCTGAAAGCTCAATGAATGAATCCATAATTAACTTTCGCGTACGTAAGACTCGCGGATCAGTTTTTTCTTGTGTCATTTCATTCTCCCCCTCCCACTTTTCCAACAATTTTTGTGATGTGTTGGATATCCGACAAATCAAGTCATCTATTGGTTTATATACTTTTCATTATCCACTATATTGAAAGTACAAAGCAAACAAATTGGGACGAAGGAGCTCGTCCCAGACTCAAAAAACAAAAAGTGAGGGATTTCATATGACAAACAACAATTTAATGTGTGATTTGGAAACTGGTATATGTGGTGTAGCAGGTGACGATGACATGGAAGTAATTGATTTTAACCAACCAAAGAAAACAATTGATTTATATTATGTGACAGATCCAATCTGCTCACATTGCTGGGCGCTTGAACCTACTTTTCGTCGTTTCAAAGAGCAATATGGACATTATTTCAATTTCCACACCGTCCTAGGTGGATTACTTGAAAAATGGCATAGCGGGCCTGTTGATCCGGCAAACGGAATTCATAGTCCTGCAGATGTTGCTGGCCATTGGAGAGAAGTTGGGGAATATTCACGTATGCCGATTGATGGATCATTGATGATTGACAATCCGGTCCAATCTTCCTTCCCACCATCTCGTGTGTATAAAATCATTCAAAAAAATCATGGTGATGACAAAGCAAATCAATACTTACGGCATGCTAGAGAAGAACTATTTGCCTTCAATAACAACATCGCTGAAAAATCTGTAATGATTGAAAATGTGAATCATTTAGGATTAGACGGAGAAGCAATCGTAAACGAAGCCGAATCGGAAGTTGGCCAACAATTATTAAATGAAGACTTTGCTCTTGCAGCAAAACTTGGTGCCAGAGGCTTTCCAACAATTATTATGGTGAATGAAGAAAATAAAGGGGTTAAAATTGTAGGTAGCCGTCCATTAGATTACTACGTTTCCGGACTATCGAAAATTACAGGTGAAGATACACTACAAGCAAATCAGCAACCTGCGCTTTCTGACTTGCTTGAAAAAGAAATTCTATTTGCAAAAGAAATTGAAGTTATGTACGATTTGGAACCTGCTGCACTTCAAGCATTCGTTAAGAACCAGTTAAAGCCAGGCACGTTTGAAGAAAAAGAACTCCTTGGCGAAAAATACTTTGTGAAAAAATAATGGGACACAGGGACAGGTACACTGTCCCAGAAAAAATTTGGGACGCGGGATCTGTCCCCGCGTCCCACTAATACGCCCTTTTACCACTGATCGTTCCCTCCATCGACATTTGTGCGTTCATTTCGACATAGAATAATAAAGCTGTTGTATCTGATACTGCAGTTATTATAGGTAGTGGCTCCTCTAAATCCGTAACAGCTTCCAGTTTTTCAATCTGAATGTCCCCAACAGCAAGCTCGCCAACTACAACATATAAAAATGGTAATAAACCTTGATAAACTGGTATTTCTAATTGCTCCCCTTGCCTCAGGTGTGCATCATGAATATAGACATTTTGTCTAATCTTTAGTGGCGCTTTACTTTCTTTAGGTCCTACCATGAGATACCAATCCCGGTTTCGGATGGGCTTTTCATGAAAATGAATCGTTGGTTCTAGATCGGTTTCATAAGGTCGAACAAAAATTTGGAGCATCTCGACATGATCATTTTTCACTTTTTCCTCATGCCAAAAGCTCCGACCAGCGCTCATCATCATTAAGTGACCAGTCGTTATTGGCACCTCTATACCCATTGAATCCTTATGATGCATTATGCCACACCATACATAACTTAAAATCTCATCGTTCACATGCTCATGCATCTTTATCGTTAATCCTTTTTTCATGACAGCATGATCAATGATACTTAATGGGCCGAACGCAAAATCTTTATTCTCCTCTAAAATATCGCCAGGCTGAATTCTTGTGATTGTAAATGGACCCTTGTATGGTTGCCAATGCTTCTCAGCAGAAAGTTTTTGTAACATTAGAAGGTCACCTTTTGTCTTTTTTTTATATTATAACAAACCCTGCTAATCGTTTCTTGTTCAGGACTTTCACCTTGCATATAATGGAAACTAAGTAATCCCTGAAAATTTTTTTAGCCCCGTATCTTTTTATACCCTTTTATTCGTTTATAAAGTAGAGACGCGCTGAAGGAGTGATTGTTTTGCATAGTAGGCTTTCTAATAAATCTGTGGATTTCAAAGGTCATGAGGATAATTTTTCTGAGGAACAGCTTGATGAACTATATCCTAAGCTTCGACGATATTGTCAATTTATGTCCCAAAACAGCTGGGATGGAGAAGATCTCGTTCAGGAATCTTTGATAAAGGCTTGGAACCATTACAAGCATAAGACTGTTTCAACAGCTTTGTTGAATAAGATTGCTCGAAATGAATGGATTGACACAATCCGCAAAAGAAGCAAAGAGTCACTTGAAGCTATTCCAGAACATGCTTACCATGAAACACCTCTGATTGAAGACCGGTTTGAAGCAGTTCAACAACTGATTCATAAGTTAACACCGAAACAAGCTGTTATGTTTGTTTTAAAAGAAGGATTCCAATTCCAACTATCTGAAATAGCCGAAATTCTAAAAATAAACGAAACGGCTGTTAAATCTGCAATCTATCGAGCGAAACAGAGAATGACTAACAATGAGGATAATGAAAATAACCCATTAATAAATATGTATTGGTCAGATCAAGACCGTGAGAAACTCAAAAAAGTATTTCATGAATCCTTTAGGACTCAAGATCCATCCATCATAATCAAGACTATTCCTTTTATCCATTCAATCACCAAAAATTCAAGTCCTACTTGCATGAAGCATAAATCAGGTCTCTACAAACTTCCTTCAAGCACTGTCTCTATGGCTGCATAATAAGATGCAAGCGAATAAGGAGGAAAATAAGATGAATTCGATACCATATGTAATTGAACAATCCAGTCGTGGGGAACGATCATATGATATTTACTCGCGGTTATTAAAAGATCGTATTATTTTGATTGGTGACGAAATAAATGATGCTGTTGCAAATAGTGTCGTTGCGCAGCTATTATTTTTAGCCGCTGATGATCCTGAAAAGGATATTTCTCTCTATATTAACAGTCCTGGAGGTTCAACAACTGCTGGTTTTGCCATCTTTGATACGATGCAATATATCAAACCAGATATCAGGACCATTTGTACAGGTATGGCTGCATCCTTTGGTGCTATGCTTTTGCTAGCCGGAACAAAAGGGAAAAGATTTGCCCTTCCAAATAGTGAAATCATGATTCATCAACCACTAGGTGGAGCACGTGGGCAAGCCACTGAAATTGAGATCTCTGCAAAACGAATTCTTAAGCTTCGAGAACATATCAATCAAACCATTTCGGAACGCACAGGTCAACCTGTTGAGAAGGTAGCAAAAGATACAGACCGTGACTATTTCATGAGCGCCCAAGAAGCGAAAGAATACGGGATTATTGATGAAATAATTAAATGACTCTAGATTGATGCAATTCCCCACTTAAAGTGCCCCAACCAATGATTTATTGGTTGGGGTTTAAAACTGAAACTAATAATCTGATGCATTACATTTAGTTCCTATACTGTTTTAAGTTGTTTTTCATTAAATCTTCCATTCCCCCATCATCAATTTCTGCATCATCCCATTGGTGACCAAAAAAACGATCAGTACTTTCAATTAAAAAATTTAATTCAAACCACTTTTCTTGTTTGATTAGATTAACTATATACGCTAATCTATTAACCATAAATTTATTTAGCTTTTTCATATCTTCTTCAGTTATATTTTTTTCTCTATCAGCATGCATGTCCTCTATTGGACCATTACGAAAAGCAAAATGAGTAATTGCTTTTGCTATTTTTGTCAGATTATCCTTGCTCAATAATTCATGTTTTGCCTTTTCTTGTACTTCTTCCGGAATATTATTTATTAAGTCGTCGATTATGGAATTCCGAATTGTTATACCATTTTTTCTTCGCAGATATGTTATTTTAGTTGGCTTTACATCAAATAGATTCGCTATCATATTATCTGTTTTTTCCTCTTCAATAAACAATATTCTAAGTACTTCCGGAGTTAATTCATTTATATCTATCCTTTCACAATTACTTTTCCTCACTTCAAATTCCTCATAAAGCCCCATAGTATAAGCTCCTTTATATTAGTGCTGAAAAAGTCCATTATTGTTATTATTGTCTTATTTTTAAAAAAGCGAACACTTCTAGTAGTATTCGCTTCAAAAATTATCTCAAATGTATTTGTTAGAATTGGACAATATAAATAAACTCTACCATTGCTCTGCCGTCGGTAAAATATTGCCACGCTAAATTGAAGTAAATTTGAACTGTCCGAATTTTCCTTACTTTCGGACTCGACGACGACTGTTCCTACTCTTCCTGTCCGAATTCTCCTTACTTTCGGACTCGATGATGACTGTTTCTCCTCACCCTGTCCAAATTCTCCTTGCTTTCGGACTCGACGACGGCGGTTCCTCCTTACCCTGTCCGAATTCTCCTTGCTTTCGGACTCGACGATGGCGGTTCCTACTCTTCCTGTCCGAATTCTCCTTGCTTTCGGACTCAACGACGGCAGTTTCTCCTTACCCTGTCCAAATTCCCCTTATTTTCGGACTCGACGACGGCGGTTCCTACTCTTCCTGTCCGATTTCTCCTTACTTTCGGACTCGTGAACTGCCTTTCCTGCTCTACCAGTCTGAATACACCTAGTTAGATAAAAAAACAATCGTTCTTAATGATAGTAACCTCATAATAATAAAAAAATGACATGTTAAACTAATGTCAGTTTACATACCATTTTTTAAATTTATATTAAAACCGGAATGGTTTTGTCTCAACCTGCGCCCTTCACAAGTATAGACTTAAGTTTTTCCATCTTTTTCCCAATTGATTTCGCTGATAAAGGTAGATCCCAAGATTAAGATGCCACCCACAATTTGTATTAGGTTCATACTTTCATTTAAGATAATGGCCGCCATGATTACGGCGGAAATGGGGTCAATATAGCTTAACACGGCAATGGTTTGTCCCTTTAATTTTTTTATTGCAGAAAAATATAAAAGGTACGCTACCCCTGTATGAATGATCCCCACCATCAATAATAGACTGATTGACTGTAGATCAAGTCCTGAGTAATTCAGGCTTTGCGTTGCTAGAACGTATGGAAACAATACAATTGAGGCCATTGAAAGTTGCATAATTGTAGTTTCAAAATCTGATAGGCCCTTGATAAACTTATTAATGAGAATCATACTTGCGTAAAACGCCGCAGCCAATAATCCGTTCAATATGCCTACAGGATGATTGTATGTTCCAACCGTTGTTTCAGCACCTGGATTAACTACTAAAAGTAAACCTACAAAGGCGAATACAATGCTAATCCCCTTCATCCATGTCCATTTTTCCTTCAGTAATAATGGAGCCAAAATCATAACAAACACTGGGGCAAAATAATAGCTTAGCGTAGCATTTGAAATAGTTGTATACCGATAAGATTCAAATAAAAAAATCCAGTTAAAGCCCAACGCGGCCCCTGATAAAAGTAGTAAGATAAGGTTCCGTTTTGACATTTTCAATGAAAACTTCTGCTTAACTAAAAAACTAGCACCAATTAAAAACAAACTTCCAATTGTTCCACGAAATAAAGCCATTTCGCTCGAAGAAAGATCAATATTCTTCACAAATAACCCTATACTGCCAAAAATCAGCATCACTACTATAAAAATAAACTTTGCCTTCATTACCCTTCTCCTATTATAGGCCTCTCCCTCTTCCTATAGGACACGAGGGCAGGCACAAAATGTCCTAAAACTAAATGAAACAGAAAACCTCAATTTATGAGATTCTCTGTTTCACATGTTACATTGCTTTATTTAAATTGTCAGCCTATATTTTCATTTTCGGAATCTATTACGTAAAAAGTCTCGTAATCTTTTCCTCTATAAATGAATCGGTCCCTGTGGTCCAACTGGAACACCGATTAGGTACCAAACCACAGCAATTATGATCCAGAATATACCGAAGAATACTGTGTATGGAAACAGTCCAGAAATCAATGTACCTAACCCGATATTTTTATCGTATTTTTTCGCAAAAGATAATAGCAGTACTAAATAAGGAAGCATCGGTGTAATAGGATTTGTAATGGAATCCCCAACTCGGTAAATGGCTTGTGTAAACGCCGGGTGGTAATCCAAATACATAAACATCGGTACAAAGATTGGAGCAAGGATCGCCCACTTTGCTGATGCACTTCCAATTAGTAGATTTACAAAAGCAACAAAAATAATGAACAAAATGATTAATGGAACACCTGTTATTCCTATATCATTCAGGAAATTAGCCCCTTTAATCGCAATGATTGGACCTAGATTACTCTCGCTAAAGAATGAAAGTAATTGTGCAGCAAAGAACACTAACACAATGTATGGTCCCATCGTACTCATCGATTTACCTAAGATATTTCCAAAATCTCTTGAACTAGTAATTGTCTTGGCACCCAGTCCGTAGAAGAAACCAGGAATAAAGAAGAAGATTGTTAAAATTGGTACAATCCCTGAAATTAATGGTGAACCATCGATGATTGAACCAGTTTCCTGGTTTCGCAAAATGCCATTTTCAGGAATAATTAATGCCAATAAAACAATCACATAGACAGCTGTTGATATTCCTGCCCATTTTAGTCCACGACTTTCTTCTTGTGAAATTGATTCAATTGCCTCAATTTCACCTGTATATTCCCCGAATCTTGGAATCGTGAACTTATGTGTAACCCATAAAGAAATAAATAAAAGGACAATGGCAGATACCACTATAAAATAATAGTTCATTGCAGGATTTGCCGCATAATTAGGATCTACAGTTTGAGCCGCTGGACCAGTAAAGCCAGCAACTAGTGTATCTGACATCCCGATAATGAAGTTCGCAGCAAAAGCCCCAAGAGTGGAGGCATACGCCATAACGAGTCCGACAAGCGGATGATATCCAAAAGCCATCAATACACTTGCTGCAAGTGGCGGCAATACGATTGGACCTGCATCCCCTGCTGCGTTCCCTACAATCGCAATTAAAATTATGATTGGAATAATTAGCTTTTTGGGAGTCGTTAAGACCGCACGCTTCATAATCGTTGAGAAGAATCCACTATTTTCAGCCATTCCAATCCCAATCATCATAACAAGAACCATACCAAGTGGAGCAAAAGAGGTAAAGTTCGTTACTGAATTTAGTAAAATTGCAACTAGACCATCCCCAGTTACGAGATTAATTGCCTCCACTGCTTCCCCTGTCGTGGGATGTGTTGCTGATACATTGAATAACGATGCAATATAAGATGAAATCAAAGTAATGGCACAAAGAATAATAAACAATACGATTGGATCAGGTAACTTATTCCCTGCGTACTCAATCGAATCTAGCATTCGATTAAAAAAGGTATTATTTTTTTTCGTTGTAGTTTGCGACATACTATCTCCCTTCATTGGTGCATATGCTTATTTATTGTTGGGTTAAAGTTAATGCTGTAAAGACATGGAATCGTAATCCGTCTTTCAATGCTTGTTCATCAATATCAAACTTCGGATGATGGTGTGGATACGTGATTCCCTTTTCTTCGTTCCCTGCACCAATAATGACAAAGCAACCAGGCTTTTCATTACTGAATGCAGAGAAATCTTCTCCACCAAGAAGAGGATCAACCCACTCAAGTGTTCGATCAGGTAAGAACTCTTCAAGAACCTGTACAACTTCATCTGTTACGTGTTTGTCATTCATTACCGAACTATATCCATACGTATAGTTTACCTTTGCTTCAACACCGTTTGCTTTTGCAATTCCTTCAGTAATTTCAATGATACGATTTTTTACAAGTTCACGTACTTCAGGACTTAATGTTCGAACGGATCCACCAATTTCAACAGTATCTGGGATGACATTCAACGCTAACCCACCAGCTTTGAATTTAGTCACAGACACTACACTCGGTTGTAGTGGGTCAATGGACCGTGAGACTATATGATTAAGGCCAGTAACAATTTGTGCACCAGTCGCAAGAGGGTCAATTGTTAATTGAGGAGTTGAAGCATGTCCCCCTTTACCTTGTAATGAAATCTCAAACACATCACTTGCTGCTGTTAAAGCTCCATAACGGATGTGAATCGTACCAAAGGGAACTGTTGAAAATAAATGGACACCGACAACCTCATCAACTCCGTTAAGTACCCCAGCGGCAACCATCTCTTGTGCGCCTCCAGGAGGTAGTTCCTCTGCGTGTTGGAAAAGAAAGACGATTTCTCCACTTAAATCTTCTTTATGCTCCGTTAAAATCTTAGCTGCTCCTAACAACATCGATGTATGACCATCGTGTCCACAAGCATGCATGACACCATCTTTCGTTGAAGTAAACGGAAGCCCAGTTTCTTCTCTAATAGGCAAAGCATCCATATCTGCACGGAGAGCAATGACTTTTCCTGGCTTAGATCCCTTTAAACGGGCTACTACACTTGTTTTTGTCGGTCTTGATAATTCAAAACCACCAAAGCTTTCAAGAAGGTCATATACAAATTGAGAGGTATGATCCTCTTGAAAAGAAAGTTCTGGGTTTTGATGTAAAATGCGACGCCATTCGATTACATCCTGGTAAACATCATCTAATTGTAGAAGGATCTCATTCTTTTTCATAGTAACATCTCCCATTTCGTAAGTAATTTTTATAGAGCAGATCTGATATATAGTTTCTTAGAAAAATACTTTAGTACGTTAATATGATATAAGAATATACAAACTATTTCAATGGAAAATTATATTAATATTTTTCTGAATTAATAGTTTCATTTTGTTTTTCGTCTTAATACGGGTACACAGCGCCTGAATTACCCTGTGTTTTGCGGAATATATCCTATTTCAAAAAATAAAAAGGCAATACCCTATAGGATATTACCTTTAATAACTATATCTTTTGTTAGAATTCTATTTATGTGCGTTATACCTAACTTAATATATTACCTTTTTTCAATTATTGTAATATATCAATTTTCCCGTTCTCTGAACATTGTATCCTCTCCATTTTCAGCCACAATCGACTTAAAATCATGACCGGATGGATTTTGGAATAAGCGTATTCCAAATTCTGGAGCAACTGCAAAAAGATGGTCAAAAATATCAGCCTGAGTCGTTTCGTATACGTCCCATCTTACATCATTAGTAAAGGCATATATCTCCAGTGGTAATCCGTTCTCCGTAGGTGCCAATTGCCGTACCATCAATGTCATATCCTGATTGATACCGGGATGTTTTTGAAGATAATTGCTAATATAAGCCCTAAATACACCGACATTTGTCAAAGCCCTGCCGTTTACTGGATTACTACGATTAATATCATGCTTCATGTTGTATTCTTCAATTTCATGTTCTCTTTTTGTAATATAATCCGCTAGATAATGGATGTTTTTAAATTTCTCAATCATCTCTTCCGTACAAAATGAAATACTCGTTGAATCAATAAATAATGATCGCTTGATTCGTCGTCCACCGGATGTTTGCATTCCTCTCCAATTGATGAATGAATCGGATATAAGAGCATAACTCGGAATTGTCGTAATCGTTTTATCAAAATTTTGCACCTTAACTGTAACTAGAGATATGTCAATAATATCCCCATCTGCGCCGTACTTTGGCATTTCAATCCAGTCACCAACCCGAACCATATCATTGGAGGTCAACTGAATTCCTGCTACAAGCCCTAATAATGAATCTTTAAATACCAACAAGAATACAGCTGATAGTGCACCAATCCCACTGAGAAGAATAAAAGGACTCTTCCCCATTAAGTTTGCAATAACCAGGATGAATCCAAGGGTTATTACGACAATTTTCACAACCTGAACATATCCTTTTATTGGCCTAGTTTTAGAAATTTCATATGTTTGATAAATATCATTTATTGCATTTAAAATTCCATTAATAACCATTAATGCCACAATGATGATATAGACATTTGCAGCCATTCTAATAACATCATCATACGGCTCAAAGGTAGAAGCGAAGAAGTGAATGATAATTGCTGGAACAATATGTGATAACCTGCGGAAAACCTTCCTCTCAAGAAGCATATTATCCCATGTAAATTTTGTACTAGTTACGATTTTTGTGATAATCCTAATGATCACTTTTTTTGTAATAAAATTAGCGATAATACAAAGAAGTGCGATAAAGAGAATCATTATTATCGTTGAAAGATACTTAACTACTGTTGGGTCCAATTCATATTCTAAAAGATATTTCTGAATTAATTTCATTTGTCTCCTCCATGGTATGTAAATTTCTGTTATCTTCTAAGGTGTATGAGTTCACCACGTATTGTGAGATGCTTTTTATTATATCAAATAATTTCTCCCTTTCCTTCATAAACACACATTAGATTTCGATAAACCAATCACCATACAAATTATTCGGATTGTAACAAATAATTACGTCTATATATATTAAATTGTTTTCTCAAAAAAAGACCTGACCACAAATGTAGCCAAGTCCCTTTTTGATATTGTGGGTTAAACTCTTTTTAAATACTCTCCTGTTTCAACCCATCGATTATATTTTCTTTTTTCACTTTTTGTATTGAATACAGCATGGCTGCCCCTACAATAATAAAGATGATGATTACGACAAATAAGATACTCATCCATGGAAGATTAAATCCATATTCAAACGTATTCCTAAGTGACCAATAAATTAAAAACATGATGACAAAGCTTATTGGAAGACCATATAGTAGAGCCTTTACACCATAAAATACACTCTCATAATTAATCATTTTATTAAAGCCTTTCGGGGTCATCCCCACTGATCTCAGCATTGCAAATTCACGTTTTCGAAGCGAGATACTCGTTGAAATTGTATTAAAAATATTTGCAATAGAGATTAACGAAATCAGGGCGATAAAGCCATAGGTGAAAATAGACATCATTATTATCATTTGCTCTTGTTCTTGTCTTCTTTGATAGACGTTATAGACATGCGTGCCAGAGTCTGTGATTTTATCCAACTCATCCTGTGTTGCCATTGGATCTGAACTATTCATGTATAATTCAGTTTGGATTTCACTTTTTGCCTTCTCATTTCCTTCAACAACCTTTGTTAATATATCCTCTGAAACAATTATATCTAATCCACCAAGACTAGATGTTGTAGTACCCATTGGTAGCTGGTCGGTCAATGCTTGAGCTTTAATATTAGCTAAAAATTGTTGCTCTTCAGTCTCATAGTTCATTAAATTAAGTGCAAGTGTATCTCCTACGTTTATATGAATAGATTTTGTATCAATAAATTTCCCCGTCTCGTAATCTTGATAGTTGATGTTATCGATTATGATCGCATTAAGTTCATTTGTATTTTCAAATTCCCCAGAATCCGTACCTACTTTTGCTGCATAGGTATTGAAACTGTCATGATCCAAACCATGTAATCTTACATAATAAGAAAATTTTCCATCTTGTAAAATGGAGGGATCCTTTTCTATAGATTTTAATAACTCGTTTGGAAGTTGATCTTTCTCTGTTAATGTTGTTAAATAGATCGTTTGAATAATACTTGAATTCGTTACATAATCAAGTTTCGTGAATGGTAATAGATCTTCTTTGCCCATCTGATCATTAATCACTTGAATATCATAATTAATATTATCTACAGATAGTTCCAACGACTTCTTCAGGTCCTCTGTGAAATATGACACTGTCAAAAAGAGGACAATACTGATGACAAGCGAAAAAACAGTTGCTTGATATCTTTTCTTGTTTCGTTTCAAATTTTTCAAACCAATTTCAGCTTCAATCCCAAATAGTTTACGTACAAGTTTTGATGTCTTAACTGTTTTTCTTGATAGTTTGATATCCTGTGTTTGACGTATCGCATCAATCGCTGAAACCTTTGACGCTCTCATCGCTGGAATATAGGTGGAGATAAAAATTGTTACAATTGAAATCACACAGGCTACTAAAAGAGAAGCTGGTGTAATAATTACATTTAGTTTTTCAGCAACATTTAGAGCTCCTTCAAGATAAGTGTTAATAAATGAAAAGGTTACCCCAATTCCAGCAAGACCCGAAAGGATACCTATTGGAATACTAACCGCACCAATCACAGCTCCTTCAAAGAAGACGGAATTCCGCTTCTGTTTTTTTGTCGCTCCTACACTTGATAGCATTCCTAAATGTCTTGACCGTTCAGATACACTAATTGCGAAAGCATTGTAGATTAATGCGACTGAACCAATAATAATAACTGCCATGACAATACCTGCCACAGAAAATAAGGTCAGACGCAGACTATCATTGTCTGTGACTCCATAAAAGCGTAATAATTCTTTATTATAGGATACAGAATTGATCCCATTTTCTTTAGCAATGGTTTCTGAATGCTGATATAATGAACCCTTCACTTTTTCTAATACCACAACTGCGTCTGCTGTACGATTTTTACCCAAAGCATTTTTGTCTACGTATTTAACCACCGTATATCCTGGCGACCATGATGGTTCCCATGTTGGACGTTTAATGGTCCCAACAATAGTAAACGTTTCACTAGACTCAATCTTAAGTTTTTCTGTAACCCCATTTTCATCGGATTGCAATGAATAATTCTGACCCAGCGGTTCCTCTTCACCGGCTACTAATCTTTTTCCGATTTCGACCGAAAGTTTGTCACCGATGTTATATTCGACCTTAGCATTATCGGCAATTGCTTCGGATATGACAATTTCATCATTCTTTAAAGGTAAACGTCCTTCAGCTAATTCAATTGGAAATTGTTGAAACCCTGCTGTGTTATATTCTTTAATAAACAGATAAGGTTTACTCTTATTTTTCGAACCCTCAAGTTTTGCATAGCCTAGATCATTTGAAAGGACTAATTTTTTCGTTTGACTATCTTTTTCAATTGCCTTGATTTGTTCCACATTGACATCGTTATATTTGACGTGCCATTCCCCGTTGTCCGCAATGTTATCTCGAATCATTAAGTTTAAAAAAGAGACACCCAGTGTTGCAACAGCTGTTATCATTGCAACAGAAATGATAACACCAATGATTGTGACGAGGGTTCTTCGTTTATTTTCCTTCAAATGTCGAATCGTCAGTTTGTTAATGATGTTCATGGACGAATCACCTCGTCCTTAGCGATCCTTCCGTCCTCTATTGAAATGACACGGTCAGCTTGAAGGGCAATTCGCTCATCGTGGGTAATAACAAGCAAGGTTTGATTATAGGTTTTATTGAACATTTTTAAAAGTTCAATGATTTCGCTGCTATTCTTACTATCTAGATTTCCAGTCGGTTCATCTGCTAGCATAATCGCTGGATTACTAATAAGGGCACGACCTATCGACACCCGCTGTTGCTGACCTCCAGAAAGCTGATTTGGTAAATGGTTTAAACGTTGTTCTAAACCGAGAATCTTTACAATATCCGCAAACTGCTTCGGATCAACCTTATGTTCATCTAATAGCATGGGTAATGTAATATTTTCTTCTACCGTTAAGATTGGAATTAAGTTATAAAACTGATAGATTAACCCAATCTGTCTCCTTCTAAAAATCGCGAGTTGTGTTTCATTTAGATCATAAATATCTGTGTTATCAATTAGTACCTTACCGCTAGATGGTCGGTCAACACCACCGAGTAGGTGCAATAGTGTTGATTTACCTGAACCTGAAGGACCAATAATGGCTACAAATTCTCCCTTTTTCACTGAAAATGAAACATTATCAAGTGCCTTAACTGCTGTTTCACCTTTTCCATATATCTTAGACAGATTCTCGATTTGTAATATATTCATAAGTAAACCTCCATAATTTCAATGTTGAGTTCAGTATATCTGTCTAAGATGACTCTAAAGTGACTACGAAAGTGACATTTTATTCACTTTAGGTGGAATACGCAGCTGTATACGCTAGATCACCTGTTTGTAAAGTTTTATTTTGAACTGCGTGCCTTCTTCTTTACTGCTCTTCACTTCAATATCACCTTGTTGACTATTTATAATACTATGGGCCATTGCTAGACCAATTCCGACACTATCTTCACCTGCATTCTTCCCCTTGTAAAAACGTTTAAAGATATAGGGGAGATCTTCTTTGGCTATGCCTTTTCCATTATCTGAAATAATAATCTCGGTATATAATGCATTCTCAGAAAATGAAATGGATATTTTTCCACCATCAGGCGTATGTTCAACACAATTTTTCAAAATATTAAGAAGTGCCTCTGATGTCCAGTTGAAATCCCCAAGAAAGGATACCTCTTTGTCTCCTTCAACATGCAGGTTTTGCTGTTTAATATCCATTGGAACTAATACAGGTTGAATTGCACGTTCTATCAGCTCTAAAACATAGACTGTATCCTTCTTAAAAGAAACAGTTCCAGCATCAATTTTTGAAAGTTTCAATAACGATGACACCAGCCATTCAATTCTTTCTAGCTGAATACGGATGTTATTTGTGAATTCACCCCGTTTTGCATCATCTAGTTTCTCATCCCCCAATAAATCAGCCATAACCATCATGGAGGTAAGTGGAGTTTTTAGCTGATGCGAAATATCCGAAATTGCATTCGTAAGTTTTAACTTATCCTGTTGCAAAAGAGTGCTATGCTCAGATAGCTTTAATGTCACTTTATAAATATCACTCTTTAGGATGCTAAGCTCGCCTTCATGATTGTCTCTTACATCTAAACTATAATCACCACTCGTTATCCTCCGTAAATATCCAGAAAGTTTTTCAATTTCACGATATCTCCACTTCGTAAATCCCAAAATACATCCAATCAGTAGAGCTGCTGTGAAAAAAACGAGTAGTGCAGCAAGTCCAGAAAAAAGAAAATAGGCAAACAAAGACGCAACCAGTGTTATAGAAAAAAGAGCCAGAAGTAAGAACTGGATTTCCCGGTTACGCAACATATTACTCACCAACCTTATAGCCCATTCCACGGACTGTCTTAATAATTTTCGGGCTTTGTGGGTCATCTTCAAGCTTCTCTCGTAATCTTTTGATATAAACGGTTAATGTGTTATCATTCACAAAATCACCCGCTACATCCCAAATTCGATCAAGTAATTGTGTTCTAGTAAGAACTTGACCAATGTGGTTCGCGAATATCAAAAATAGACGGTATTCTAATGAAGTCAGAAGTACCTCCTCTCCATTTTTATAAACCTTACCTTCTAACGTATTAATACGAATATTTTCTATTTCAAAAACATTCTTGGTTTGTGCCATTGTTTGCCTATTGTAACGACGAAGCACCGATTTGATCCGTGACATTAACTCACGAATACGGAATGGCTTTGTAATATAATCATCTGCACCCATGTCTAAACCCATCACAACGTTCACTTCGTCATCCAAAGCCGTTAAAAAAATCACAGGTTTATCACCTTGCTTCTTTACTAACTCACATAGCTCATATCCACTTCCGTCTGGTAAAGATAAATCAAATAAAAACAAATTAATACTGTTCCAACTATCTGAAATAATCTGCTTAGCATCCTCAACATTATGACAAACAATCGTCTCATACTCATCCTGCTTCAACGTATAATCCAACCCAGAAGCGATCGTCCTATCATCCTCAACAACTAAAATTTTCATCATAACGGGTCAAAGGGACAGGTCCCTTGTCCCAACCCTCCCCATCGTCTAAGTCTGTTCTAGGTTATTTTATCAAAAACAAAATCCCCTGGACATGTTGTTTGTACATCTCCAGGGGATATTCCTTTAAACATAGATAAAATAAACAATAAACGTAACAAAAAGAACATACATAATTGGATGTACTTCTCTATGTCTTCCCAATGCAAGCATTGTAACAGGATACATGATGAAACCTAAAGCAATTCCTGTTGCGACGCTAAATGTCAATGGCATCATAATAATTGTCGTAAATGCTGGTATGGCAATGTCTAATTTCGTCCAGTCAATATGTCGCACTTCTGCCACCATCATTGCACCCACGATTATGAGGGCTGGAGCGGTGATTTCGGATGTAACAACCGCTAACAATGGCGAGAAAAAGAGGGCTAAAAAGAAAAAGCCTGAGATGACAACTGATGAAAAACCAGTTCGTGCACCAGCTGCAATACCTGCAGTAGATTCAATCAAGGAAGCAGTTGGTGACGTTCCTAGAACAGAACCGATAACAGTTGCAGAAGCATCCGATAATAATGCAGGACCCGCGTTTGGAATTTTATTATCCTTTAAAATTCCAGCCTGACTCGCAACAGCAATCAATGTGCCTGCTGTATCAAAAAATCCAACAAATAAAAAGGTAAAAATGACAATAATTAAGTCTGGTGTAAATACATTTGGAAGTTCAGAAAAAACAACACCAAATGTTGGTTCAAGACTTGGGATTTTTCCTATGATACCTGCAGGCTTCTCAATAATCCCAAAGATCATCCCCACAACTGAAGAAATAACCATACCGTAAAATATACCACCACGAATTCCCCTAACGAGCATTATGGAGGTAATGATGAATCCGAATAAGGCAAGCACAGTCGCACCAGATGTGAAGTCTCCAAGTGATACAAATGTAGCTTCGTTTCCGACAATAATCTTCGCATTTTTTAGTCCAATAAACGCAACAAAAAAACCAATCCCACCCGCAATCGCATACTTCAAATCCTGCGGTATCACATTAATAATTTTTTCACGGATTTTTAAGACACTTAAAAGGACAAATAAGATACCTGCGACGAAAACGCCCGTTAATGCTGTCTGCCAAGGAATTCCCATCCCAATCACAACAGAATACGTAAAAAAAGAATTTAGACCCATACTAGGGGCAATCCCGATTGGATAATTAGATAGGAGACCAATAAGCAGCGAGCCAAGAATAATAGTTATTGCGGTTGCCGTAAAAACGGCACCTTTGTCCATCCCTGATTCACCTAAAACGATAGGATTGACCACAAGGATGTAGGCCATCGATAGAAATGTTGTGAGTCCGCCAATAAATTCCTGCTTATATGTTGTTTGGCGCGTATTGAAGTCAAAATAATTTTTCATATTTCTATATTCCCCATTTTGCTTTGATTTATTTTTTCAAAATAAAAAAAGCCTTGATAGTGTAGACCTACCAAAGCACGTACAAAATTTAGTCAAAAGGACAAATCATATCCTTATAAACCATTTGTAGTCAAGCTTTTTACGGTAGCTTGGTAGAAACAATCGGGCCATATTCCCGAACATATACAAATTACTATATTCATATAACTTAAAAAATCTAACAATGATTTTAAGTTTCGTCAAGTTTTTTTCTCTTTTGTTATACCTTTAGTATAACAAACGTGTTATACTATACATAGAACAGATAGGAGGGATTGAAATGATTATTCGAATTGAGCCCGAATCCGATATTCCCATTTACCAACAAATGACCAATCAAATCATTGAAGGAATTGCTATAGGGTTGATTCAGCCAGGTGATTCCCTACCATCCGTGAGAACGTTTGCCGCAGACCTTGGCATTAACATGCACACAGTTAACAAAAGCTATCACCAACTTGAGAAAAAAGGAATTATTCGAATCGTTCCGAAATCTGGGGCGGTGATTTCTTCCCCACACGATTTCAACGATTTTTCCTTTAACAGGTTAAAGGAAAACTATAAATTACTCATCGCGGAATCACTCGTTGTCGGTATGTCCAATGAACAAATTCAAGAATTAGTTTCTTCTACTATAAATCATTTAAAAAACTCATCAAATAAGGAGGCATAATTATGACGTTGGCTATCTTTCTCATAATCGCGGTTATTCTAGCCGGGATTCAGATCGCAGTTCCTTTTCTTGTGAAACGCACAGTTATCTTCGGGATTACAGTTCCCGAAAAACATATTAATAATGAAAAACTTTCTTCTTTTAAAAAGAAATATTCCCTGCTTGTATCCCTTTTATCTATAATCTCTTTGGTAAGTTACGCAATATGGGTACTTTCTAGCAGCGCCTCAGAAGAACAGACCGTTTTGATTGGAACCGTTATTCAATTTGCGATTATTTTGTTTAGCTTTACCCTCTATTTTTATTTTCACGGAAAAACTCTTCAGTTAAAAAAGAAAATGAAATGGGGAGAAAGTATAAAACAAATTCAAATCGCTGATCTGTCAGCACGTGCTAAGGATGAAATGCTGCCTTGGTATGTCTTTTTAGTACCCATATTCATCACAGTTGGTGTAATCGGTTATACCATTTCTCAATATACTCTTCTTCCAGACCAGATTCCAACTCACTGGGGAATTAACGGCGAAGCTGATGCCTTTACTGATAAAACACCTGTTTCAGCCGTTTCATCCCCACTCATGTTGCTTGTGATGCAGGTAATGTTTCTAGCGATTATTATAAGCACAAAAAAATCAGGCATTAAACTAAGTGCAACAGCAACAAACGCTTCACGATTGCGACAATTAACATTACGTAAATATACAAGCTGGTTACTATTTTTAACGTCTATTTTATTAACGGGAATGTTTAGTTTCTTTCAATTAAGAACGATACATCCTGATATTGTGGACGGAACGATTGTTATGGCCGTACCAATTATTTTCCTAGTTATTACTTTAGGCTCTACGGTAGCATTTGCTCTAAAAGTTGGCCGTTCAGATAAACGATCCATTGATGAAGCAGCTGCAGGCATAACAGATTATGACGATGACAAGCACTGGGTTGGCGGTCTCTTTTATGTCAACAAAAATGACCCTTCCATCTTTGTTGAAAAACGCTTTGGTGTAGGCTGGACGATCAACTTCGGTAACCCAATTGGGTATTTAATTATTTTAATACCCATAGCTATCATCATCCTGTTTAGCTTTCTTTAAAAAATCGACAAGCGTTGCTTGCCGATTTTTTTCATCCAGATGATGGGTTTAGTTTCATTTTTGTATCGTAGGCTCGGAAAGCCTTACCATAGAAATAGGCAAAACTACCTTGTAATCCAGCTGCAAGATAAAAAGGTAAAGCCAAAGCACCTAACCCGAAAAGATAGCCAGTAATATACGGACCAATTGAAATTGGCAGACGCATTGATAAAAGATTAATACTTGATGCAAATCCACTTCTTTTTCCACGCGTTAGGCTAACACTTAGTGCTTGCCCTGCACCTTGTGACCCTCGATTTAATGCCGTTCTTAGAATATAAAGAATGGATACAAGTGCATATGAGGACAACAATGGCATTAATATGAGAAGAAGGCATGCTACATAACGAACCATTACAATCGATTGTACTGTCCCATATTTATGTGAAATTCTAGCTTGAAACATCGAAATAATACCGGTCGCAAAAAAAGTAAGAGCTAATGTACTACCAATTTGCGCACTGCTTACACCAAATTTCACAGAAAACCAGTAAGCCATCATCGGCCCCGTCAATCCAATTGCGATCCCATTCAACACATTAATCCCTGCTAATTTTAAAATAGCTGTATTTTCTTCCTTTGTAATTTTCATTTCTTCATTCTCGCTCATCTTCTCTATTGGTTTTTCTTTTCGGTTAAAAGATTCTCTACTAACTGTTAATACAATGGCAGTCGTAGCAATTGAAAATGCAAATGTAGCATAAAAGGCGAGATGGTAGACAGAGATTCCAAGTGAGAGGTTGCCAAACCCCATCGTACCCACTAGCATCGCCCCTGTCGCCATTCCAAAAAAGCTTAGCGCATTATTGAGACTATAGATTTTTCCTCGTTCCGAGGGTTTGATAAAAGATGCAAGCCATGCCTGTTCCGCAGGAGCAAACGGGCTTGCTGAACCCGCATCTGCTTTTCCAAAACCGGAAAAGGCAATCGCAATAAACAATAGGAAAGGATTGATGGACAGGATTCCAATCAATGCACACCCTGCCGTCGAAAGTTCCGAAACCAGAACAAAAGGTTTCCTGCCTACGCGGTCGCTGAATATACCAACAAACGGTGCAAGAAAAACCCCCAGCAATCCACCTGCAGCTAGCACAGTTCCGATTTTAACAGAACTCCACCCTAAATCATCTAGGTATAGTGCTAACACAACAACCATCATACCTTGTCCTATACTTCGAATTAGATTGACTAACATTAGCTTTTTGACCTCGGGATGTATTCTATCTGTATGGTCTTCTTTGACTAGCATATTTTCACCACTTTGAATTGAGACATTGGATTGAGTCTTGGTTAAAATAGGTAATTGGGATAATCTTATTTAAAAGCCTTCCATAGTGTGGTGGCATTTATTCACTAGGTGTGGGGAGAGGGATATTTTTAATACGGATTGTCCGATTTCTTTATTTATAATCTGAGCGGGGGCTATTCGCGTTTTCGCTCATAGATTTTATGAAGAGGATTCAGTGTGGGAATTGTTGTTTTTTTCCTCTTCATAACTCTTATGAAGAGGATTGGGGGACGAGGATGCTCTCGCTTTCCCCTTCATAGCTTCGATGAACAGGATTGGGTTGCAGGATTGGTCTCGTTTTCCCCTTCATAACTTCTATGAAGAAGATTGGGGGACGGGGGTTGCTCTCGTTTTCCCCTTCATAGCTTCGATGAAGAGGATTCGGCGACGGGATTGGTCTCCTTTTCCCCTTCATAGCTTTTATGAAGAGGATTCAGTGTGGGAATTGTTGTTCTTTTCCTCTTCATAACTCTTATGAAGAGGATTGGGGGACGGGGTTACTCTCGTTTTCCCCTTCATAGCTTCGATGAAGAGGATTCAGGGACGGGATTGGTCTCGTTTTCCCCTTCATAGCTTCGATGAAGAGGATTCGGCGACGAAGGTGATCTACTTTTCCCCTTCATAGATCTGATGAAGAGGATTCGAGGACAGGGTTGCTCTTGTTTTCCCCTTCATAGCTTTTATGAAGAGGATTCAGTGTGGGAATTGTTGTTCTTTTCCTCTTCATAACTCTTATGAAGAGGATTCGGCGACGAGGTTACTCTCGCTTTCCCCTTCATAGCTTCGATGAAGGACTTTACACCAAGATCCAGACTACACTCGGTCCTTCATCACCTCCATGAAGCACTTTACACCAAGCTCCTAGCTACACCCGCTCCTTCATCACCTCGATGAAGGACTTTACACCGACGCCCAGGCTACACTCAGTCCTTCATCACCCCTATGAAGCACTTTACACCAAGCTCCTAGCTACACCCGCTCCTTCATCACCTCGATGAAGGACTTTACACCGACGCCCAGGCTACACTCAG